>JALLOM010000194.1 GCA_027717865.1 Acidobacteria bacterium AH-259-O06
GATAGTCCGATTCTCGATCCGGCAGTGACCACACAGAAAAGCGGCTCCCATCTCGGCAACCAGTTCTTCTTGGCTGTAATCTTTTGATCTGAATGGAGCCAGGTTGTCCGTGTCCAGTCTGTTGAGCCTGGATTGATGGCCAGTGCTGTGGGTGAGTTCATGAAACAACGTGCTGTAGTACTCTTCGGCACTCCTGAACAGTTCGGCCGACGGCATGTTCACCGTGTCCACAGATGGCCGATAGTAAGCCTGTGCTGTCCTGTGCTCGATTTTGGGACATTGGGGCATGTCCTGCACTGTCTTTTCTGCTTCGTTGATTGGGTGGAAATCTCGGGGATTTTCCAGTGGCGGGATCTTCTCAGCCGGAATGTCTTCACACTGATCAACATTGAACACGTTGTAGTAACGAAGCAGGGGCAAGCTGACAGTCTCAGTCTCTCCTGTCTCTGGGTTCTCCTGTTCTCTCTCTAGCCACTTCCAGAACACTACAGGGGTTGAACGTTCACCCTGTCGAACATGCCCACCAAGCTGTTTAGCCTGCTTGAAAGTGAGCCAATAAGGGTTGGCATATCTGCCAGCACCCAGCAGAAAGACATTGATTCCCTTGTAGGCTTTCTTCGAGATCAGGTTCTTGGGCATCTCCGTTGACCAAGGCTGATGCCAGGGGACAGTTCCTTGCTCTAGGTTCTTGATGATTCGGTCAGTGATAATTTGATATGCCTTGTTCATAGCTTGCTCTCCTTCTCCTGGGGCTTGCTCTCCTGGAAACGGCCAGAGAAATCAGTCAGGTAAGGTTCCGCAAGTGGCTCTTCCTCTTCAACGTAGTCGGTCACGATTGCTATCTCATGGGTGGCTACCACAAAACAAAGCCAAAACAAGAGTCCCGCGATGAGAGTCAACAAGGTCTTGACATATAGATCCTTCATTTCTCTAATCCTCCTTCCTTAGCGGACCACCAGCTTGATGTAAGTCTTAGGCTTGGTGTGAGCCAGGACGTTTCTGGCATAGCCTGATCCTTTCAGCCGGATCACCACGTCTTTCCATGAAACATTCCGGCGCTCATAGCTCTCTAGTTGTGCGGTGTGGTTTCCTGGCTCGATCTTGGCACCACTGGACAGGGCAGCAATAAACTGCTGCTCCAGTTCTGTGTGCTCCCGCTTGACACGTCCAGCTGATTGCTCAGGCTGACGAAGCGAGTCAGGTCAAACTGGGTGACGGTTTGGGGTTTGTGGGTTAGACTGGGAACAGTCATTGCTCTACCTCCTGTGTAGAGTGGTGGTTAGTCCCTGCTAGTTGTTACAGCAGCTAGTGGGGACGCTTATCCACCTGGGTTAATGTTTCTTTGGCCGACCGCCTTTTCTTCCGTTCTCTCTTGAAGCTCTTCTTTTAGCTTCAGAACGAGAACGACCACCAGTGCGACCACCCTCAGCAGCAAAGTGTTTGGCATACAAGCTCAAGGGGATCTCTCGCTGGCAGTAAGGGCAAGGCAGTGTAGCGACCATATACGTATTATCCTAAACCAGATTAGGTTTGTCAAGAGAAAAATGCATATTCAGTTGCGGGGGGTAGTTTTCCTGGGCCTTCCTCCGAGCTTCCCATTCAATCTGCTGGCACGCTTCTTGGCCTGGCTGGTTCGACTGCCACCAATGCGACCAATGTGAGCCGTGAAGACAGCCAAGGAGATCCCTTTGTTGCAGTGAGGGCACCTGAGCATCGTTTGTATTATCCTAAGTAGGTTGGGTTAAGTCAAGAGGAGATCGTTGAATCTCAGCCATTCTCAGGCCAGAAAGGCTATCTCTGGAGAGATTCAGGAAGGAAAATTCGCCTGCTCGATGTGGTTGCAGGCGCTGGTCATAAAAATAGGAGAAGATCACGAAGCGAGTAGAAGTAAATCGATTGTCGAGCGGTTGCAGGCTTCATCTGGAGACGTGATGGGCCTCACACACAGAATTTTTTATTTTAGTCTGGTTTTTTGAATCAGTTAGCAACCAAGCTGCTTGAGAGTTGGCCCCTTTCTAGAGAGTCGAGGTAGTCGAGTTGGCCCGCCTTTTCAACAGCTTAGCATCGAGGTAATGAACCGAGGTAGACCGAGTTAATCGAGTTAGGTTTACTTGAATGTCTGTAGGAGAAGCTGAGGCACCTCGGTTAGCTCGGTAGTACCTCGACTGGATACCTCGATTGTAAGTACTTTATTTTAATAGACAACTCGATTAGCTCGACTGTTTTGCTAGTAGGCTACTGATTAGCCTGCACTCTGGTTCTTGGATAGAGCCGTCCAGGGGATGTAGTCAATGTAGTCAATATTTGAGGGGTTTAAGATAAGTGCTTGAATAGGCTAATCGCAGAAGCCACCTGAATCATTTGGCAACATACAGAACTTCCGGTCGTTCGATCGTCTTATCCACTAGAAAGCCATGTCCACCCTAAAAGTCCCCCCAAACTACCTCCCATTTCTGGTCTTTTCAGCTTGTTTTGGTAGGCGTCTGACCCACTGGACGCCTGAAATTCTGAGGTTTTGGTTTTCCAGAATTGAGGGGTCGGTCGGGAGACAGCGTTTTCTTCCGCTTTGTTAGGCCGCCATTTGCGACGGTTTGAATTGTCTCTTCTAGTAACTGGCACACAACTTCCGTGCTTGATTTAAGGTCACCGGACAGCACTGCGCATTTATTTATTCTTTTCTTTTTTCAATTTTCGTTTTTCCTTTAGATTAAGCTTGGCCTTTTTTTGTTGTTCCCTTTTGCCTTTATCTCTTTTTCCCTTATCACCCATATCTATTTCTCCTTGCTTGAAAATGACTTGCGCCGGACTGTGGCGGCGAAACTCCGTCTTCGGTCGTACAGGTTAGCAGATGAGATCGTTTAGCGTCACCGCCAAACGCCTCCAACATGCCCGAAACTTCATCGAAGAACCCTTCGGCGATTTCGTCAGCTGGATTCGAAACAGACTGATACAGCTTGTTGGCGGTGTCCAGCCCGATGCCGTCACGCTCGCCGATTTCTCGTCCGTCCCCTAGCACTACCTGGCATGCGGCCTAACTATGAGTATACTGACCAGTATAATTCCTTAGAGGCGGAAACGGTTGCCAGCATAAGACCGCCGGTATTCCTAGGCTCAACCTGGCCGGAAGCAGTTATCTTAGCATCAGTTGCGTCCTCCCAAACCGGTCTGCGCCCCCGCGTTTTATGCTGATCAGCCTAAGAAGCATCTGTCAGTCTGTCGATCGGACTCGTCACTCCCATCGGGCTCTGATTCAACACGTGAGTATAAATGAAATGTGCAGCTGCACATTTGCAATATTATGCACACAAGAGTGTTATGTAGAGTCGCTTCGTTAAGTGCTTGCCGCTCCGATCATCTCTCTTGGATCGCAGCACATAATATTTCATGATGGGTCTCCTCGGCGGCCATGGGGGTCGCCGCTTTTCAGAGGAGGTCAATCATGGATCAATCCAATCGTGTATCTTTACGGAACTCGCCACTGGGTCGACTTGTGGCAAAGGCCCTGGGCGAGATGGAGCAGTTAGGGTACAGCAGGAGATCACTGAATCGGTATCGAGCAATTTGGGCCCAGCTGATTGAGTTTTCCCACCAGAAGAAATTGGGAGATGAGTTTTCCGGAAGTCTGGCAGCGCGCTTTGTGGAGGAGTATCGCGTGGGGGATGAGGAGGTGGATAAGCCGGGCGAGGGATGGCGACGGCATATCGTGTTTGGTGTAAAGGTGCTTACGGACTTTGCTCAGCACGGCCGCATCGAACCTGCCCGCACGGACATGGGAAAGATTCATCTCCCTCCACCCATGAAGAAGGTACTGCGTGACTACAAACAGTACTGTCGGGATCGACTCCAGCTTCGGCCGGCGACCCTTCAAACGCGCACCAGAGAACTCACGATCTTTTTGGATTTTCTAAATACGAGGAAAGCGAGGACCCTGGATCAAATTCAGGCGCTGGATCTGTCCGAATTCGTGTCTGCTCGCGGTCACTTAAAGCCGCATACAGTCTCGCGAATCGTCTCGGATGTGCGTTCCTTTCTTCGGTTCCTGACCATGCGTGGGATCCTCCAGAAGGATCTCAGTGTGGAGTTCCCAACCATCCGCGTTCCCAGGGATGCCAGTATCCCGTCGGTGTGGGATTACGAGCTCATCGTCAAGCTCCTGGCGGCCATCGATCGCAGTTCGCCCAAAGGCAAACGGGATTACGCCATTCTCTTACTGGCATGCCGGTTGGGATTGCGTGCTGGAGATATTCGCACGCTGAAACTGGATCACCTCCATTGGGAAGATTCCAGGATAGAGATCACGCAATCGAAAACGGCCACGCCGCTCAGCCTGCCTCTGACCGAAGAGGTCGGCGAAGCATTGATCGACTACTTGAAATCGGGTCGCCCCAAAATGGCGCACCGGGAGGTCTTCCTCAAATTGAACCCTCCCTTTGAGCCTTTCGTGAGGAGCAACAACCTATACCACATTGTTACCTACTGGCGTCGATTGGCGGGGATCACGTTTCGGACTCCACAAAAGCGAGGGCTACATTCCCTGCGCCACAGTCTGGCGACTCGGCTTCTTCAGCAGGGTACGCCTTTTCCCACCATTGCAGACATCTTGGGGCATACCAGTTTGGAATCAACACGGATTTACGCCAAAGCCGATGTGGAAGCCTTGCGGAGCGTGGCATTGGATACTGAGGAGGTGAAGCATGCCGAATGATCCATCCAGTGCTCCGTTCCAAAGCATGCTGGCTGCTTTCATGGACAGGTTTCTCCAGGAAAAGCACGCCTGTGGATACCGGTATCGTGAGCCGTCTCGAATCTTGCGGCGTTTCGACGATTTCGTGTTCCAGGCAGGGTTTACGACCTGCGAGTTACCTCGATCCATCGCCCAAAAATGGTTAGCCAAGAGGGCTCACGAAAGTTCCAGAACCCACCAGCAACGGATCATGGTCGTTCGCCAGTTCTCCAGGTTTCTGTGTCGGCTCGGTTATTCCGCCTATGTGCCCGATTCCACACTGAGTGCGCGAGAGCAATCGAGTTTTGCGCCAAGAATTCTGACTCATGAAGAGATTCGAAAGCTCCTTCAGGCCGTGGACGCGCTGGAACCCACCGCTCGTTCGCCTCTGCGGCACCTGGTTATGCCCGAAGTTTTCCGCCTCCTGTATGGATGCGGGTTTCGTCTCGGGGAAGTGTTGAAACTACGTGGCCGAGACGTCGACCTCAATCAAGGCATCGTGACGGTGCGCCAAGGAAAGTTTTGCAAAGATCGCTTGGTTCCTCCCGCCTTGTCGCTGGTGAATCGCTTACGCAAGTACGCCGCCCATTTCCAAAATCGGCCGCCCGATGCGATCTTTTTCCCGGCGCCCGATGGAGGGCCCTTCAGCTTACGGACCGTTTACGGCTTGTTTCGTCAACTGCTACTGCAATGTGGGATTCCTCACGCAGGCAGAGGCAAGGGACCCAGGATCCACGATCTGCGCCACGGATTTGCAGTCCATACTTTGCTGCGCTGGTACCGAAACGGTGAGGATCTCGACGCCAAACTGCCTCTGCTGGCTACCTACTTGGGCCATCAGAACCTTTCGGGAACGCAGCGCTATCTTCATCTCACTGCAGAACTTTTTCCTGAGATCACAGCGCGAGTCGATGCGGTCTTTGGTGAAGTCATTCCGGGGAGGATCAAGTGATGAAACCGACCGATTTCTCCGTTCACGTGACGACCTTTTTGACGCATTACCTGGCTGCACAGCGGAATGTGAGCCCCAATACGATCAAAGCCTACCGCGACGTGTTTACCCTCCTTCTGCGATTCTGCCGCGATGTGCGGGGAATCGCTCCGCAAAGACTGCGCCTCGAACAGATCGACGTTTCCTTGGTGGAAGCCTTCTTGGATTACTTGGAAAAAGAAAGGCGCTCAGCGCCCAGTACACGAAACCATCGTCTTGCAGCCCTACATGGTTTTTTCCGATATGTTCAGTCCGAGCAGCCCGACCGCATGCTTCAGTGCCAAAGGATCCTGGCCATTCCCCAGCGGCGACACGCTCGCCCTATGGTCGCGTATCTTTCCAAAGAGGAGTTGGCTGAGATTCTGGCGCAGCCGGACCTGAGCAATCGAGCAGGTCGAAGAGATGCGGTTTTGCTAAGTCTGCTCTATGACACTGGAGCGCGAGTTCAGGAGTTGATCGATCTTTCGGCCGGAGACGTACGATTGGATCCACCCGCTCAGGTGCGCCTGATGGGAAAGGGACGCAAGATGCGTGCTGTACCTCTGATGGCAAACACCGTCCAGCTCCTGCGCGATCATATGCACGAAAACCATCTGGATCGTCCCGAACATTTTGACCAGCCTCTTTTCCGGAACGGGCGCGGCCAGCGACTATCCCGCTCGGGAATCCGCTACATCCTTCAAAAATATGTCGGAAAAGCACGAAGCAAGCGCCCGAGTCTGAACCGCACGGTGACTCCCCACATGCTTCGCCACACGAAGGGAATGCACCTGTTGCAGAGTGGAATCTCCCTTGAGATGATCCGGGACTTCCTGGGCCATGTGGATACGAAAACGACTCAGATCTATGCGAGGGCAAACCTCGAGATGAAACGAAACGCGCTCGAGAGAATCAGCGACCCTTCGCCGGTTCGAGCCATTCCATCATGGCAACAGAACAAGGACCTTCTGGAGTG
>JALLOM010000195.1 GCA_027717865.1 Acidobacteria bacterium AH-259-O06
GTGGAATCCGGTCGAGCATCGGCTGTTCAGTTTCATCAGCATGGAGTGGGCCGGCCACCCGCTCCGATCTCTGGACACCATGATTCAGTACATTCAAGGCACGACCACGAAAACCGGTCTCAAAGTGACAGCGCTTCTCAATGAACGTAAGTACGCCAAAGGCAAGAAGCTGCCCGATCGTCTGTTCAAAGAGATTCCAATATCGAACCACTCAGAACTTCCCGCATGGAACTACACCATTGGCCCGAACTGAACACCGCAAAATGCCGAATTATTTATGCGCAGGCCCTTAGCGGTGGATTGGCCAGACATTTATGAATAATCCGGTCTAGAAAATGACTCTTTGAGGATGGCACAACGATGAAAGACCGATTTTCTTTTTTCTTTTGCTCTTTTCTCTTTTGCTTTTTTTTCTTTTGTTGTTTTCTTTTTTGTTCTTTTCTCTTCACTCCGGTTTTGGCTCAAAAGAGAACAGTTCCACCTCTGGTCGTGGACGTTGAGCACTATGAAATTAGCGCTGAACTGGTACCCGCGGAGAGTTTTCTCAAGGGCGAGGTGAAGATCCGCTTTGTCCCCTTGGAAGACATGGTCAGTGTACCGTTTGAGTTGAATAATCGTCTCAGCCTGCTTGAAGTCACTAATGAAGAGGATGTTCGATACTCTTTAAGTTTCGATGATTTTGATAGTACTCGGATGCGGGTTCGTGGTCCGCAAGCTTTTCAAAGTGGAACTCAAATGACCCTAATATTTCGGTTCGAAGGAACTTTGGACAGAGAAGAATACGCTTTCCTGGACACCCCTCAGACTGAGCGTGCTGTCATCCATCCGGAAGGAGGCCTGCTGCTGAGTGAAGGGAAATGGTTTCCGATGCATGCACTCCCACTGGACGCTGCCAGCGCCACCGTCAAGATCACTGTTCCTTTGGGCTTCACAGTGGTGGCTCCGGGGACTCTGGAGTCCATCGAAACAGTGGGAGTGAACGAAGTGTTTACGTGGAAAAGTGAGCAGCCGGTGACTCGGATTCCGGTGGCAGTGGCACGTTTCTTCCGGCAGCAGCTCGACAATCTCCCGCTTCCCCTGACCTTTTTTGTGACTGAAGAGTTCAGTCGCGATCTGCGCCCCTTCGCCGATGAGGTGGGGCAGATGCTCGAATTTTTTCAGAGCGAGTACGGAAGTTATCCAATAACGGCTTTGAATTTCGTTCAAGTGGGCAATGTGGAGCTCCCTTCTCCAGGATGTTTGGGTTTGATTCTGCTTGAGTCGACACTCCTGGAGGGCCATGTACTTCCGGTTATGGAATTGGCCCGACGGGTGGCGCGCCAATGGTGGGGGTACTCGTTGCGTTTCGAAAGAGCCTCCGATGCCTGGTTGCAGGATGGTTTTGCCACCTATGCAGCGCTGCGATATTTCGAGGTCAAACACCCGGACCAGTTCTCAATAGAGTTGGCTCGTGAGGCGGTTCTTGCCTTCAAGTACGAAAGCAAGGCCCCGATCAGCAAGGGACTGGAGCTGGAGAGCGGATCACCCGAGTACAAATCTATCGTGAGTAGCAAAGGCGCTTGGGTCTTGTACATGCTTTCTCAGCTGGTGGGCAAGGAAAAGTTTAATGCAACCCTCGGTGAGTGGTACCGGCAAAAAGCTCCACATGCGGCAACCACGGCGCAACTCGTCGATTTTTTTCGGGAACAAACGGGAGAAGACTACCGGTGGTTCTTTGCGCAGTGGGTGGAATCAGTGGGCGTTCCAGAGCTTAGGGTCGACTATACGATTTACAAACTGCGGGATGGGAATTTCAAAATTCGCGGCCAGATCAAACAGAATCTCGAGCTGTTTCGAATGCCGATGGATTTAGTTGTTGTGACCAAGGGTCAGCCTGAAGAGAAGCAGCTCAATGTCAGGGGTAAGAGCACCTCCTTTAGCTTCCAGACCCAGACCATGCCCCTGCGTATCGAGTTGGATCCGCATGGAAAGATTCTACGGGATTCCAAACGGATGCGAGTAGCGGTCCACGTCGCTTTAGGAGACGAGTATCGGGCAAAGGGAGAGTTTGTCGCGGCAATTCGTGAGTTTGAGAAGGCAAAAGAGCTGAACCCCAGGAGTTCGTTGGCTCATTTCAGTTTAGGAGAAGTCTTCTTCGAGCAGCGCAATCTCTCCAGCGCTGCAAACAGTTTTCGGGATACATTAAACGGAGATCTCAAGCCGGAATGGGTGGAAACCTGGGCGTACATCTATCTGGGAAAGGTCTATGACATTTTGGGTCAGCGCCAGCGTGCCCTTGCCGAATACCGGAAAGCCATTAATACCAAAATTGATTACAATGGAGCCCAGGCCGAAGCGCAAAAATATCAAAAGGAACCTTACTCCAAACCTCGCAGCGTCATCGGCTGACCAACCAACTGATAACTGCCAGCTGATAATCTTGCTTGCAACGCGCCGCCAATTTTGATAAGATAAATCTGCTGACAGTGCCAATAGGGATCTGTCCGGCAGTGTTCTTTGACAACCAGACAGTGAGCCCGCGATGAGTTTGAGTTTAATTTGAGAGTTTGATCCTGGCTCAGAATCAACGCTGGCGGCGTGCCTAACACATGCAAGTCGGACGCGAAAGGGGGCTTCGGTCCCCGAGTAGAGTGGCGAACGGGTGAGTAACACGTGGGTGACCTACCCTCGCGAAGGGGGATAACCCGGGGAAACCCGGGCTAAAACCGCATAGGCCTTGGGGGTCAGATCCCAAGGGAAAGCTGCTTGGAGGCTTTCGGGTTTTTGAGCAGTGTCCGAGGAGGGGCCCGCGACCGATTAGCTAGTTGGTGGGGTAAGAGCCTACCAAGGCGACGATCGGTAGCCGGTCTGAGAGGACGGACGGCCACACTGGAACTGAGAGACGGTCCAGACTCCTACGGGAGGCAGCAGTGGGGAATTTTGGGCAATGGGCGCCAAGCCTGACCCAGCAACGCCGCGTGAAGGAAGAAGGTTTTCGAATCGTAAACTTCTGTCCCAGGGGAAGAAGACAGTGACGGTACCCTGGAAGCAAGCCCCGGCTAACTCCGTGCCAGCAGCCGCGGTAAAACGGGGGGGGGCGAGCGTTGTTCGGAATTACTGGGCGTAAAGGGCGCGTAGGCGGCCTGGGAAGTCTTGGGTGAAAGCCCCCGGCTCAACCGGGGAAGGGCCTGAGAAACCACTGGGCTGGAGTGCTGGAGGGGGAAGCGGAATTCCCGGTGGAGCGGTGAAATGCGTAGAGATCGGGAGGAAGGCCGGAGGCGAAGGCGGCTTCCTGGACAGACACTGACGCTGAGGCGCGAAAGCTAGGGGAGCAAACGGGATTAGATACCCCGGTAGTCCTAGCCGTAAACGATGGGTACTGGATGTGGGGGGTAGAAACAAGAGTCCCTCCGTGTCGGCGCTAACGCCCTAAGTACCCCGCCTGGGGAGTACGGCCGCAAGGCTGAAACTCAAAGGAATTGACGGGGGCCCGCACAAGCGGTGGAGCATGTGGTTTAATTCGACGCAACGCGAAGAACCTTACCGGGGTTTGAACTGGCGCTGATAAGGGCAGAGATGTCCTGTTCCCTTTCGAGGGACAGCGTCAGAGGTGCTGCATGGCTGTCGTCAGCTCGTGTCGTGAGATGTTGGGTTAAGTCCCGCAACGAGCGCAACCCTTGCCTGTAGTTGCCATCAGGTAAAGCTGGGCACTCTGCAGGGACTGTCGGCGAAAAGCCGGAGGAAGGTGGGGATGACGTCAAGTCCTCATGGCCTTGATGCCCCGGGCGACACACGTGCTACAATGGGCGGTACAAAGGGAAGCCAACCCGCGAGGGGGAGCGAATCCCACAAAGCCGCTCACAGTTCGGATTGCAGTCTGCAACTCGACTGCATGAAGGTGGAATCGCTAGTAATCGCGGATCAGCATGCCGTGGTGAATACGTTCCCGGGCCTTGTACACACCGCCCGTCACATCACGGAAGTGGGCTGTACTAGAAGTCGCCGGACTAACCCGCCGCAAGGCGGGAGGTAAGTGCCGACGGTATGGCTCATGACTGGGGTGAAGTCGTAACAAGGTAGCTGTAGGAGAACCTGTGGCTGGATCACCTCCTTTCTAACGGAAGAACGCGGATCACGCGGATCAAAGTGGATCTTCGCAAATATTCGTTAATATGTGCGAAGATCCGTGAAAATCTGTGTGATCAAGCCCGCTGTCTGGTTGTTCAAGAACACTGCGCAGCCCTACAAGAGCAGCAGCTTTGCACAACTGAACCGCTAAGTTTCACTCCTAAAGTTAAATTGCCGAAACAGCTTAATTTGTGTTTAGCAGATTTTCGTCGATTTTCTTGTGTTAATGTGTTGTAATTCGTGGGGGGAGATTCACTGGACAAGGTCTGATGGCAAAGCGGATTGGCGAGATTTTGCGGGCCAAGGGCTATGTCTCCGAGACACAGCTCAACGAGGCTCTGCAGATTCAATCACAATCACAAAAACACAAACTGTTGGGACAAATACTGATTGATCAGGGGCTGATCACCCAGGAACAGGCGCAATTGTTCAATTACTGCCAGAAGTGCTTGATGTTGGACTTGGTCGGGCGGATTAACTCCACCACTGAACTTCAATCCTTGTTGTCGGCCATTATGGAGGCTGCCCGCGACATTATGGAGGCGGAGGGGAGTTCCCTCATTGTCCTGGACCACGACAAGGGTGATCTGATTATTGCAGTTCCCACGGGCCCCGCAAGCAACGAGATTTCTGGAACTCGTATTCCCTCCGGAAAGGGATTTTGTGGCTGGGTGGTGCGGCACGGCGAGCCAGTTGTCGTCTCAGATGTCTACAAAGATTCCCGCTTTTACCTGGATATTGACAAAGCAACAGGTTTTCGGACGCGCAATTTGATTTGTGTGCCTTTGCACACTCCCCAGGGAGAAATCATGGGCGCCATAGAAGCAGTGAATCGACGCGATGGAAAGGACTTCAGCGACGCGGACGTTCCACTGTTTTCGGTGTTTGCAGACCAGGCAGCCATTGCACTTGAAAGGGCCCGCCTGCAAAAGGAGTCTCTTGAAAAACAGCTTCTCGAACAGGAACTCTCACTCGCCTATCAAATTCAAGAAGGGTTCTGGCCGAAAGAGTTCCCTTCCTACCCAGGAATCGGTGTGGCTGCAATGAGTCTTCCGGCGACCCATGTAGGAGGGGACTATTATGATTTTGTTCCGATCCAAGACGATAGCTTTGCAGTAGTTATTGGAGATGTTTCCGGCAAGGGAATGCCGGCAGCGCTGCTTATGGCAACGCTGCGCGCAATGCTGCGAACCCAGGTGGAAAACAACCACCCCGTCGAAGAAACCATCTTTCTCGTGAACAATACACTTGTCAAGGAGACCCCCTCTAACAAGTTCGTAACGCTCTTTTACGGCGTATTGGATGTTGCCAAAAGAGAATTGACTTACGTCAATGCCGGTCACAACCCGCCCTTACTCTACGACCACAACACGGGCGAGATCAAAGAACTTGCCGATGCTGGAGGGCTGATTATCGGATTTATAGACAACCTGAAGTTTGAGGCAGCTCGCCAGAGGCTGCGTCCGGGGCAGCTACTGGTTTTCTTCACGGATGGTGTGACGGAAGCCCAAAATCCTTGTGAGGAATTTTTTGGTCAGGAACGGTTGCGGGCGGTGATCCGTGAGCAAGCGGATAAGGATGCACAAACTCTGATGGAGCGAATTTATCAAGCAGTCAAGGATTTTACCCAGAACCATCCTCAGTCGGACGACCTGACAATGATTGTCCTAAAAATCGAAGGTACAAGAAGATCCGATAGAGAAGCAACCAAGGATGACGAACGATAGCCACATTCGCGTGGCTCCCACCCCAATCCCGAGACCATCAGTGCTTTTCTGCTAACATATTGAATCTAAAAAAAAGAGTGGGGGTATAGCTCAGTCGGAAGAGCACCTGCTTTGCAAGCAGGGGGTCGTCGGTTCGAGTCCGATTACCTCCACCATTTTTTTCAATAACTTACAGCAATTCTGAAGTTCTCCCCAAAATCCACTTTTTCCGACCAGCGACACTCTCAAAGCGGTGAATCTACTCGATTTTCTCTTCGATCGGCGAGAGGCCAAAAAGGCCCACCGCGAGTATCTCATTTACTAGAAGGGAATTACAGGCAGCTTCTATTGCTAGAAGTTGTTGATGTAGAGTAATTTAAGGGAGGTCGACCGTTTGACGGAATCCATATATCTGCTAGGATGAGTGCATGGAGCGTGTAAAGGCAACCAGCAAGGAGGGAAAATCAATGGAGGGAGTATCTTTTACGGTCCATATTTTCCGGGAGGGTAAAACCTACGTTGCTTACGTTCCGGAGCTCGATGTTTGCAGCTGCGGGAAGAATCCTGAGGAGGCGCGAAAGAACATTAGAGATGCAGTCCAGGGTTTCTTGCAGACCAGTAAGGACCTGGGAACGCTGGATGGAATTCTTGAGGAAGCGGGTTTTCAGCGAGAGGGTGACGACTGGCACGCTCCTGAGTTCGTTGCGCTTGATCGCCTGAGCCTGACGCTCAAGTGAATGCCTGCAATCAAGCCGGTCAGCTACAAAGGCCTCGTCAGGATCTTTGAAAAAGAAGGTTTTGTTTTCAACCGCCAATCCGGCGATCACCTCATTTACACCAAACCGGGAATCAC
>JALLOM010000196.1 GCA_027717865.1 Acidobacteria bacterium AH-259-O06
ATGCCACCCACAAGACTTGGGTATGGAACTCGGCCGAGAAGTCTTACGAAGAGGGAGAAGATCGTGAGGACGTAGTGGCCCTCTCTTTTGAGCACACGGGTGAGTTCAATGCTGACATGCTCTCGGGCGTCGAGGCGGTGTGGGACGTTTAGCAATGGAAGGCTGCCAGGACGAATCCTGCCGGCTACGCAATGGACAAGACGCATCACTACAGGAAGGCAGAGCCCGAACGAAAGGCTACATCGTATGACGCGAAAGACGGTACAACGACGTGGATTGCGCGTCCCGAAGACGCAGGAGTATCAGTGGAAAAGAAGCAACCTGCTCCCAAAGAATTCACCGAAGAACGGGTCCCCCAATATGTACGCGGCGAACCAAAAGGTAGTGCAGCCGATATCCAAGCCAAAGGAGCATGGAATAACGGGCGGTGGACCGTTGAGTTTCCTAGGAAACTCTCAACGGGTTACAAGGACGACGCGGCCTTCCTTCCTGGAAGAAGCATCCGCATGTCTGTGGCCGTTTTTGACCGTGAAGAACACATCCATCACAGTGTCGCAAAAGTTATTGAGCTGACGTTTTAACAAGGCGCCAGACTGGGTGTAGTCACAACTATAAGCTAAAGACAGGAGGGAAAAGCATGAAGTGGGTGACCCGGTCGCATGTGCATGTGGACCGCGTTGCGTGCCCGTGGCTGATCAAACGCTTTGTTGATAATCAAGCCGAGGTCCTGTTCGTGCCCAAGAGCCAAGTGGAGAAGGTGGCCAAGGAGACCGGCGCGATTCCGTTCGATGCGCCCGGCGTAGAATTAGGTCATCACGAGGGACGCTGCTCTTTCGAGACCATCCTACTCAAGTACGATTTAAAAGACCCGGCGCTGTTGCGCCTGGCCAAGATCGTCCACGCAGCTGACATCGCTCAGGACATCGATACAGACCCGACCGCTCGCGGGGTGGAGGCCATCGCCACGGGGTTTAGCGTCCTTTTCCCTGACGACGACGCAAATTTGGAGAGTCAGTTTGTCGTTTACGACGCGCTCTACGCCTGGTGCCGCTTGCAAGTAGCCAAGGATAGTCAAAGTTGATCCTAAAACGGTTGCCTGGGAGGACCACACCCTATCCCACAACTATCGTGTAAATATCTGAAGGATTTTTAAGGAATACTTAAGTAGGAGACCAGAATCTCGACTCGTACAATATTCGGGAGAGGAGGGAGTCACCTTGCGCATTTTGATTATAGAAGACGAGAAAAAAGTAGCCAGGGCCTTAAAAGAAGGTCTCGAAGCTGAGAATTACCAGGTGACGCTGGCTCCCACTGGAGAAGAGGGCTTTTTTCTGGTCAACGCAGAGACATTTGATCTCGTGATTCTCGACCTAATGCTACCAGGCCGGGATGGACTCGAAGTCTTGACCACGCTTCGGAAACGAGGACTGGAGACACCTGTTCTGATCCTCACGGCAAGAGATGCGGTTGAGGACCGTGTTCTGGGCCTTGATAGCGGCGCAGACGACTATCTCATTAAACCATTCGCATTTTCGGAATTGCTGGCTCGGATCCGGACGTTGTCCCGGCGGGGAAGAGCGGACCAGGTGCTACGCCTCAAACTGGCAGATCTCGACGTGGATCTGGTCACACACAAAGTGAGGCGCAGCTCTCAAGTTTTGGACCTGACACCGA
This sequence comes from Acidobacteria bacterium AH-259-O06, assembly GCA_027717865.1. Lineage (GTDB taxonomy): Bacteria > Acidobacteriota > UBA6911 > RPQK01 > JADFOI01 > JALLOL01. The sequence goes on from JALLOM010000196.1 coordinate 1,675, forward strand.
AAGAGTTTGACTTGCTCGAGTATTTGCTTCGCCATCAGGGACATGTAGTCTCACGGGAGATGCTCGCCCGCGAGGTGTGGCAGGAGACAGTTCGCGCCACTCCACTCGATAACGTTATAGATGTTCACATCGCTAGGCTGCGGAGGAAGATTGACGACCCGTTTGAGACCCATCTTTTAAAAACCGTGCGAGGTGTCGGTTTCGTCCTGCGCGAGGATAAGCCATGAGTTTGAGACCCCGCAGTGTTCGCTTCCGCCTGACCCTTTGGTATGCCGCAGCTTTGGCAGCCATCATGTTTATGTTCTCAGTAGGGGTCTATTCCTATGTAAGGGCAAACCTATTCCAACAGCTAGATGAGCAGTTAGGTAAGGATCTCCTTGCTATTGAAAGGGTCCTTCCAGAGGAACCGTACGAATTAGCTGAAATCGAAGAGCACGGATCAGTCAGTCTGTTCCAGGTTGTGGACGGACAGAGCATTATCTATCAAACCGATGGCTGGCGACAGGCAGAATTAGGACGGTCTCTGGAAAGGGGCGCCTCTGATTCTTTCTCGTGGACCTCTCCAGGCAGTCCCTCATATCGCGTGCGAATGTCTACTATTGTGAGTCCGGATGAGCAGTTGCTTGTTGCCGTGGCGCAAGAAGATCAGGCCATTCGGCAGAGCCTTCAGAGCCTGGCGACTACCTTATTGATCGGCTTCCCGTGTACGCTCATCCTTACTGCAATCGGCGGGTACTTTCTTGCAGGTCGAGTGTTATCCCCAATCGGCATGATGGCTTCAAAGGCTGAAGTGATTACTGCAGATCGCCTTTCAGAACGTCTTGCAGTCGAGAACCCGGATGATGAGTTTGGCCGGTTGGCCACGGTGTTTAACCGGACCTTAGCGGGGCTTCAGGAGTCCTTTGAAAAGCTGCGCCGATTCACAGCCGATGCCTCCCATGAATTACGGACTCCTCTCACCGCGATACGAAGTGTGGGCGAAGTGGGACTTCGTGAGAATCGTGATGCTGCCGAGTATCGCGAAGTGATCGGGAGCATGCTTGAAGAGGCAGATCGGTTAGCAAGACTTGTGGACACTTTGCTCGCTCTGACCCGGGCTGACTCCAGAGAACAGGTCGCGCGAGAGCAATTAGATCTGAATTTGCTTTTGAATGACGTCACAGAGTACCTGCGTGTTCTGGCCGAGGAAAAAAATCAAACCCTACGTCTCGATGTTCAGGTAGGGTGATGGCCGAAGCCGACCGAGGCACTCTCCGGCAAGCATTAATCAACGTACTGGATAATGCCATCAAGTACACACCAGCTGAGGGTCAGATTCGGATTGTAGTGAGACGCACTTCAAACGGAAAAGCAGTTATTGAGGTCATCGATGAAGGTCCTGGGATCCCTCTAGAACACCAAGACAAGATCTTCGACCGCTTTTATCGTGTGGAAAAAGGGCGCTCTAGTCAAACGGGTGGAACCGGTCTCGGATTGGCAATCGCACATTGGGCGGTTGAGGTAAATGGTGGGCATATGGAGTTAGAGAGTGAGGAAGGCCGTGGAAGCACGTTTCGAATCGTTTTACCCAGCGACTAGATGAGTTCCCGGGTTTATCGGAAAGGAGGAGCATGATGAATCGAAAAAGGTTAATCCTACTGTTTTTTCTAGGGGCCTCGCTCACCGCGTGTGGCGTTAGCGGGGAGAGTGGGAACCCAGCTCCGGAGTCAGCAGTGCAGCAAAGACTTGACTTTACCCAAATTGAACAGATTGGTTCCGAGATCACACGAATTAGTTTCGACGACGTAGAGGTAGGGAGTTTGCCGACAGGTTGGAAAGTTGAAGCTACCCACCCAGAGGGCGACCTGGCCGACTGGTCTGTTCAAAAAGACGGTTCCTCGGGTGATCAGGTGCTGGGTATGAAAATCAATGATCACAGTAGCGGCACCTTTAACCTCTGCTGGACCGATCAGATCACCTTCCAAAGTGGCGTTGTGGAAGTCAAGGTGAAAGCGCACGAGAGCCGCATTGATCAGGGCGGTGGCCCGATCTGGAGGGTGAGGGACAAAGATAACTACTACATCGCTCGCTGGAATCCACTAGAGGACAACTTCCGTGTCTACTACGTTAAAGACGGCAGGCGCGTCCAGTTGGATAGTGCTCGTGTGACGTTGCCGACAGATCAATGGCATACCATTACCATTCTGCACCAGGGCAACCAGATTACGGGATACCTGAATGGCGAAAAGTTGCTAGAGGTGAATGACTCAACATTTCCCGATGCCGGTGGAGTTGGAGTTTGGACAAAAGCGGACGCCGCCTCATCTTTTGATGATTTAGAAGTCCGGAAGGAATGACGGGAGGATTCCAACCCCATGTCTATCAAAAGAATTCGCTTCCGATTCTTTCTCGTGGTTAGTCTGTTTCTAACCGTGTTCCTGTTTTCCAGTCAGGCTCCCTCTCCGGGCTACATCGAACAAGGCGTAAAACTTACTGCAGAGAAGTACGCTTTTACTCCAAGCAATCTCACTTTTGAGGCAGGAAAACCCATCACGATAATTTTGACGAGCATTGACGGTGACCATTCGTTTGATGTGGATGCCTTGAGTGTACACAGTTCAGAGGCTGGTAAAGGGAAATCTGTCGTGGTGGAGTTTACCGCTGACCAACCAGGCCAATACGAGTTTTACTGTGACATGGCAATCATAAGCAGAGAGGCATGACGGGTACGCTGGAGATTGCGGCAAAACAGGAGTGAGGAACACCACGATTTGAGGTTACTGGGGAAAAGTCACTGGGCGAGATGGACCATCATTTCTTTAGCAGCCATTTACTCCTGTCAGATTATTTTGGCACAGGGCGGTCCACCACTCCTGACAGACGATGCCGGGACACCAGGAGATAGCCAGTGGGAAATCAATGTCGCGTTCCCGCTTGAGGAAGTTCAAGGCGAACGACTTTTTGAGGCACCGCTTCTCGATCTCAACTACGGCTACGGCGATCGCATCCAGTTAAAATTCGAAATACCCTGGCTCATTTTGGATGAGGACGGTAGACCGACGAAGAGCGGTCTCGGGAATTCCCTGTTTGGCGTCAAGTGGCGATTTCTGGACGAGGGCGAGGACGGGGTGGCCATGTCGGTTTATCCGCAGTTCGACTTTAACAATCCGACTTCTTCTGATGAACGAGGTCTGGTTGAAGAGGGTATAGAACTTCTCCTTCCCGTTCAGCTCGAAAAGTCCCTAGGTCCGATTTCTATGAATGGTGAGGTAGGATATGCGATTCGCGAAAAGCATGAGGATGAGTGGGTGTATGGCCCAGCACTTGGTCGTGAATTCTCGGAGGGATTTGAGTTCGTAGGAGAAATCCATGGCACGGCCCTACGTGACTTTGCCGAGAACGAGTTGGTTTTCGATATGGGTACTCGCCTGGAATTGACTGGCGTTCTTACATTGTTATTCGCGGCTGGCCGGAGTCTTCGCGGCGGAGAAAGCGTGAGCCTCAATTCTTTACCTATGTGGGTCTACAGTTCTTGTTTGAATAACTATTTGAAAATGCGAGGAGAAAGAACGATGCGAATCAAGACGGTGATCAGAGGTGCAGTCCTCTTCCTTCTTGTAATCACAACTAGCTGCCAGTCCTCGGAGAGCTCTAATGAAGAGTCTGTGGTCTATACCTCAGTAGATGCTGTCTTTGCGCCTCCCGATTCAAGTTTCGAAATGTTTCTAAGACTTACGAAGGCCAGACCGCCCTTGACAACATCTCCTTCACAATAGTCTCTGGCGAGCACACGGCGATTATTGGTCCTTCAGGCTGCGGCAAATCGACCACACTGCGTATCCTGGCCGGTTTGGAAGTCCCATCTGCAGGCGAGGTTTTGATGGATGACAATGTCGTGTCGGAACCAGCTAAGATTTTCTACCCCCCTCATTTGCGCGGTGTGGGAATGCTCTTTCAAGATTTAGCATTGTGGCCAAACCTCTCGGTAATGAATAACGTGCTCCTTGGACTCTCCAGCGAAAGGCTCACAAAACACGAGGCCAGGGAACGAGCAAGAGACGCGCTGGCTCTGTGCGGCGTCGAATCACTGGCCTCCCGCAAACCGGGAAAAATATCGGGCGGACAACAGCAGCGAGTTGCCCTGGCACGAGCAATTGCTATGCGGCCACGTTTCCTTCTTTTGGACGAGCCTTTCTCCGGCTTGGACTTGGTCACGAAAATGAAGTTGTTACACGAGATCTCAGCTCTCGCCGCCGATCAAAAGCTCACGACCATCCTCGTCACTCACAATCCCATGGAAGCTATAGTCCTGTGCCGTTCCGCTATAGTCCTCACCTCGGGACGAATCGAAGAGTCTGGTGATTTGGCGGACTTGCTGAAGGACCCTCAATCGGAAATGTTGAAAGTTTTCCGGGAGCACTTGAATGGGTTCCAGGAAATTTGAACTGCAAAGAACTGACCAATTTAAAATCAATGACTTGCGAGGATTCGGGGTACAGCTCACGATGGATAGAACAACGATTTTTTTACCAACTCCGAGATGAGCTTGGCACGTCTCCCACCCCTAGGGTTCTCCCTAACTGCTAAAATGCAAGAGGTTAAAGGCAATTCGAACTGGACTTATGTGAATTCGGAAGAAACGTTGGATTTATTCTTTGGATAACCATATACGTTCCGCCTCTGCCAGATCGAGAGCTTCGCTCAACATTCTCCCGGATTTGACGTGTTCACCGGCGATTTTCACTAAGTTGAAGTCGAACATCGACCGCCACTCGCAATCCAAGCTGGGTCGTGACCCACTTGCTCTTAAAAGCCGGCTTTACTGTCGCCTCTTTGGAAAAGGTGGAAACGGACACGGAAAGTCGGGCTACACAGAGATGACTAGCAAGTGAGCGCTGCCCGCCATTCTCTTGTCTCTTCCCCTCTCGATTACTTCATCCGATTTGGCCAAGTTCTACCGTTTTTCACCAACACGCC
>JALLOM010000197.1 GCA_027717865.1 Acidobacteria bacterium AH-259-O06
CACGAAGGTCTCGCCTTGTCGTACCTCAAGATTCAGATCCGACAGGATTTCACGTTTGGAAAGCCGATAAGAAACCTGCCGAAACTCGACCGCAGCTTCAGGCATCTCTAGTTACCCCTACTCACGACAAAGTCTACCAAAGAGGTTGAGATCTTCCCAAAGACAAGATTTCAGACCGGTCTGGTGCGCGAAGAAATTGACCGGGCTACTCGTTAGCCCGGGGTTAGTCCTTTCTGCACTTGATAAGGGATGATCCGGTGGAGGCTGTCTCAAAATTTTACGAAATTTCACCGGCTTGAGCGGAAGTGTATACTGCGGAGGGCTTTTTCTGAACGATTTGTAAGGAAAACTTAAGTATGAGAAAGGGATCCCGACTTGTAGAATTCGGTAAGTCAGGGTTGTGCATTCTGGTTAGGGGAGAAAACATGAAAATAATGTGGATTCTGATCTTATGGATTTCCTCTCCCGTTCTGGGAGGCCTGCAAACGGCTTGGGCCGCTGGTCCCCAGCAGGCCGGGCCACCGCGCGGACCGAACACTCTGAAACAGGCCGTCAAATATGCTCTCGCCAACTACCCTGCGATTCAGGCTTCGATGTCGCAGCTCTCCGCTGCGGCTTCTGGAATCGATCTGGCGCGCACGGCATATCTTCCCCGCACTGATCTGATGTGGCAGGCCAACCGCGCCACGCGAAACAACATCTTCGGCCTGTTGCTTCCGAATTCAGTGCTTCCCTCGATTTCCGGACCAGCGCTGGCAGAGACGACTTACAACAGCACCTGGGGCAGTGCCGCCGGCGCGTTGTTTTCCTGGGAACCATTCGATTTTGGGCTGAGAGGCGCGAACGTCAGGCTGGCCACGGCAGTGCACAACCGAGCCCGCGCCGGTGTGGCCGTAAGTGAGTTCGAGGTCGCGTTGGGCGCAGTCGACGCGTTCTTGGCACTTTTGGCCGCCCAGGAGACGGTGAAAGCGGCTCGAGCCAACGTCGAGCGAAACCAGGTTTTCACCGACGCAGTCGCCGTGCTGGTGAAAAACGAGCTGCAGCCCGGCGCCGATGAGTCCCGGGCCCGGGCCGAACTGGCGCTGGCTAGGACGGGTCTGTTCCGAGCGGAACAGCAAGCAGAGGTCACTCGGGCGACCCTGGCCGAATGGATGGGGCTTGCCGGCAAGCAGGTGCAGATCGAGGCCGATCGCCTTCTGGGGACACCACCGCTGCCTCGCGCCTCAGGGGCTACGCTCGAGACTCACCCCATTGCCGTCGCGCAAACTGCCAATATCGAATTGGTGCACGCCCGGCAGCAGGTGCTGGACCGTTCCTACTATCCCCGCTTCGACTTCCAGTCCGCCTTCTACGGGCGCGGCAGCGGCGCTAATATCGACGGTACCTTTCAGGGCGGACTGAGCGGGCTCGCGACCGACCGGGCCAATTGGGCTGTGGGTTTAAGTGTGACCTTCCCGCTGTTTGATTTCGCTTCGATCCGGGCCAAGAAGCAGATCGAAGAGCACAATGAGCGGGCCGAATACTCCCGTTACGCTGAGGTCGTCCAGCAGTTGACAGCCCAGATTGAAAGAGCCCGCGCTCAAGTGGAGGGCGCCCGGCGAATAGCCCAAAACACGCCGGTGCAGTTGGAGGCGGCCCGGGTGCTGGAACAGCAGGCGCGCGCTCGATACCAGGCGGGCCTGGCCACGGTAACAGACGTGGCCGAAGCTCAGCGTCTGTTGACCCAGTCTGAAATCGATGATGCGCTGGCCCGCCTGGAAATCTGGCGGGCCCTGTTCGCTCAGGCCGCTGCTGAGGGCGACATGAGCGAGCTGGTTGAGCAGAGTAGCAGATAGAAATATGAATAAGATTCAAGGAGGGCTTTCCCTGTGTGGCTAATTCGTGCCGCGATGCGGCGACCCATCACGATCCTGATGTTGATTGTGGGCGTCGGACTCAGTTCCATCCTGGCCCTGCGGCGAATGCCGGCTGACATCTTTCCAGACTTGGGCACGCCCGTCCTCTACGTGGCGCAGCCTTACGGGGGGATGGACCCGGCCCAAATGGAGGGTTACCTTGTCAACTACTACGAGTACCACTTCCTCTATGTGACCGGCATCGAGCACGTCGAGTCTCGTTCGATCCAGGGCGTAGCACTGATCAAGCTGTTCTTCCACGAGGGCACAGACATGGACCAGGCCTTGGCCGAGACGGTGGCACAGGTCAACCGGTCTCGGGCGTTCATGCCGCCCGGCACGGTACCCCCTTTCATCCTGCGGTTCGACACCGGCAGCGTGCCCATCGGGTACCTGGTTTTTTCCAGCGAGACGCGGAGTGTGGGAGAAATCTCGGACCTTGCCTTGTTCCGGGTGCGGCCCATGTTCGCGACATTGCCGGGCGTATCTGCGCCTCCGCCTTTCGGTGGTAATCAGCGCACATTGGTGATCCATGTTGACCCGGATCGGTTGCGCGCCTACCGTATGAGGGCCGACGAGGTCGTTCAGGCCATCGCCGAGGGTAACACCATTTTGCCCTCCGGCAATGTCCGGATTGGCGACATTAACAGGATTACCCCGATCAACTCAGTGGTACGCACGGCCAGCGAGCTCGACGACTTGCCGATTCGCACGGGTCCCGGTCCCACCGTGTATCTGCGCGACGTTGGTTTCGCCGAGGATAGCACTGACATCCTGAGTGGCTACGCGCTGGCGAACGGTCGACGGACTGTCTACATCGCGGTTACTAAGCGCGCCGACGCCTCGGCGCTGGCGGTGGTTAACCGTGTCAAGGCTAACCTACCTCGAATGCAGGCCACTGTACCGGACGATATCCAGGTCTCGTTCGAGTTCGATCAGTCCGGTTACGTCATCAGTGCGATCCGCGCGCTGGCCACTGAGGGCTTGCTGGGTGCTTTTTTGACTGGCCTGATGGTTCTGCTCTTCCTGCGAAGCGTTCGAAGTGCCCTTATTGTCGTTCTCACCATCCCGCTGGCGTTGCTGTCGGCCGTGGTTGCCCTATGGGGCGCTGGACAGACCATAAACCTCATGACCCTGGGCGGCTTGACGCTGGCCATCGGTGTGCTGGTCGATGAATCAACTGTGGCGATTGAAAATATCCATAAGCACGCGGCCGAAGGAAAGCCGGTGGCCCGCGCGGTCCTGGATGCCAGCGGCGAGGTGGCTGTGCCTCGCCTGTTGGCGATGCTTTGCGTCGTTGCGGTGTTCTTCCCGTCGTTTTTCATGGAAGGGGTCGCGCAAGCTTTGTTTGTTCCGCTGGCGCTGGCGGTCGGATTCGCGATGGTCGCTTCTTACTTTCTGGCCAGCAGTTTCGTGCCGATCCTGTCCACCTGGTTGGCCCGGCAGGAGCCCAGGGCCGGCGCTCATGAAGCGGGTTTGTTTGAACGATTCCAGAGCGCCTACGAACGGCTGGCCCGTGTATTGGTACGATTTCGGTGGCCGGTGCTGGCCCTTTACGTCATCTCCTGCGGGTGGATCATCTATTCCATCGGCGGAGGCTTGGGTACCGAGATCTTTCCCAGCGTGGACACAGGTCAAATTCAGATGCGGCTTCGCGCACCGGCCGGCACGCGCGTCGAGCGCACCGAAGTGATCGCCCAGAAAGTGCTTGACGCTATCAATGAGGAGGCGGGTGCCGAAAACGTTGGCTTCTCACTGGGATTCGTGGGCGTTCAACCAGTGAGCTATCCAATCAATACGATTTTCCTTTGGACCAGCGGGCCCCAAGAGGCGGTGCTGATGGTGGCCTTGAAGCCCGACTCGGGTGTTTCCACCGCCGCCCTGCAAGAGCGTCTCCGGGAGCGACTGCCCGCCATCGCGCCGGGCACTACGGTCACCTTTGAGGTCGCCGACCTAGTGAGTCAGGTGATGAGCTTCGGTGCTCCCACGCCTATCGAGGTAGCCATTGCCGGATCTGACCTGTCCACCAGCCAGGCGTTTGCTGAAAAGGTGCTGGCCGAGTTGAGAAGCATCCCGACGCTGCGTGATGTGAATTTTGGAGAATCGCTTCAGTATCCAACCCTCGATGTGCGAGTAGATCGGAAACGAGCGGCACAATTGGGCCTGACAGTGCAGGACGTGGGCCGAGCCCTGGTGCCGGCGACCTCTTCCAGCCGATTTGTCCAGCCAAATTATTGGGCTGACCCAAACACGGGTATCGCCTACCAGGTTCAAGTCGAGGTGCCCCAGGCACGCATGAACTCCATCGAGGACGTGGCCAATATCCCGCTCGCACAGAACGGCGCCTCGCGACCGCTTGTTGGAGATGTGGCCAGCCTATCCTACGGTTCGATCGTTGGAGAGTACCACCGCTACAATATGCAGCGGATGGTCACCATTAACGCCAACGTGGCGGGAGAAGACCTTGGGAATGCCGCACGGAAGGTGCTGGCCGCGCTGACGAGGGTGGGAGAACCTCCCCGGGGGGTCACCGTCAGTGTGCGGGGCCAGGTCGCCCCGATGCACCTGATGCTGGAGAACCTTCAGTTCGGGCTGGTTGTAACGGTGATAGCGGTATTTATCTTACTGGCGGCATATTTCCAATCACTCCGGGTGGCCTTCGTGGTGCTGACTACGATCCCAGCGGTGATTGCAGGCGTCGCGGTTGCCTTGATGTTGACGGGAACGACGCTAAATATCCAGTCGTTCATGGGCGCCATTATGGCGATTGGTGTGGCCGTGGCCAATTCGATCCTGCTGGCCACGTTTGCCGACAGGTATAGAAGGGAGGGTATGCCCGCGGATGAGGCTGCCGTCACCGCAGCGCAGAGCCGCCTACGGGCCATATTGATGACCGCCTCAGCCATGGTGGCAGCCATGATGCCGCTGGCTCTGGGAGCCGAGCAGACGGCGCCCCTGGGCCGGGCAGTGATCGGCGGTTTGGTTGCTGCGACGTTTACAACCCTGGGGGTCTTGCCGGCGGTTTTCGCTCTCGTTGAGCGTCACAGTGCAACGGGAACGCCGTCGATTGATCCCGATGATCCAACAAGCCACTATTTTGATTCGAACGGGACAGAACCTCCGCCCGCGGGAGCATAGATGAGGGATGTGTTCGCCCATCCCGGAATACCGCTTGACAACAACCAGCCTTCCCGTCGAAGGTCCCGGGCTGTATGCCGTTATTTGAGGCAAGGACCTCGTTAAGGAGAGTTCATGATTGGTTTGAAAAGGCGTTTTCTGTTTACATCCTGCCTGCTGGGATTCGGCATTGCCTCTGCCCAAACAGATTCCACGGTTTCGACCGACGTGGTCGAGGTGGTCGGAAAAATGCTGGAGAAGACCACGGTTCTACCCGGTGAACTCGTACCATTCCAAACCGTGGAGATCCACGCCAAGGTCACCGGATTTGTGGAATCGATCAGCGTCGATCGTGGCTCATGGGTGAAGAAAGGGCAGTTGCTGGCCACCATGACAGCCCCCGAGCTAGAGGCCCAGCGGGCAGAAGCACAGGCCCACATCCCTGGTATTCAAGCGCAGCGTACCGAAGTTCAGGCCAAATTGGCAGGTGCCGAAAGCACCTATCAACGCCTGAAGGAGGCGTCCAAGACACCGGGCGTGGTGGCCGGCAACGATGTCATCCTCGCGGAGAAGGCGGTGGAGGCGTTGCGTGCCGCGGTCGACGCACTCGACAAAAGCATTGCTGCGGCTGAAGCCGCCGTACACTCGATCGAGGAAATCGAAAAGTATCTGCAAATCACCGCGCCTTTCGACGGAGTCATTACCGACCGCTACGCCCACGTGGGAACCCTGGTCGGACCCGTAACCGGCGGCGAGCGGATGCCGCTGGTCCGCATCGAACAGATCGACCACCTCCGGCTGGTGGTTCCCGTGCCCGAGGCCAACATTGGCAGTATCTTCAAAGGGACGAAGGTTGGATTTACGGTACCCGCTTATCCCGGCGAGACGTTCCACGGTGTGGTGGTCAGGCCTGCTCACTCCATCGATCTCAAAACCCGCACTATGCCCGTGGAATTGGATGTCAATAACTCTTCTGGCAGACTCGCCCCTGGCATGTATGTCGAGGTCATCTGGCCTATGCGGCGCCGCAAGCCCACATTGTTTGTCCCGCCATCTGCTATCAGGGTGACCACAGAGCGGATCTTCGTCATTCGAGTCACCAACGGCATGGCTGAGTGGGTCGATGTGCGGCGCGGCGAATCCGAAGGCAACCTGATCGAGGTGTTTGGTAATTTGAAAGTGGGTGACGCTGTGGTGCAGGCTGCCACCGACGAAATTCGGCCGGGAACGCGGGTGCAGCCCCGGCCGTAAGCTCGAAAGAGCAACAATGTAAATGTTGCTCCAGGATACACCTCGGCGGACGACCGCGAGAACTGCTAGAACTAACACTTTTCTCCAAAAAAAATCTTAGATATTGGTGACTTCCTTGTTCCTCTGCCGCCCGTGGCCAACGAGGTCGTCCACCTCAAGCCTTTCGACCCACAATTTCAGGATAGGCCCAGCGTGATCTGGATGGGAAACTTTTTGGAGAGTGCCTCGTACACTTACCTTGGATTGCTCACCGTGGTTCTCCATTAGTTTTTGGAGCTTCTCTTCTGTTTCTTTACTGTTGGCGCCCAGTAGAAGTTTCACCTGATTTTCCGGG
>JALLOM010000198.1 GCA_027717865.1 Acidobacteria bacterium AH-259-O06
CCCTCGCTAGTCGAAAACCGGCTTCTTCAAACAGCGCCTCATACTCGGTCTCGGAGCGTTCCTTACCCCCTTCTGTCATAATCAACATCTCGATGTCGGCAAGCTTGCTCAGGTGGGGCTGGTTGCGAGGTGAGATCACCATTTCGATGAGCAAAGCTCGTGCACCTTCCTCCATCGCCCGGCGACAGTTCTTCAAGATCGTAACGCACTGCTCGTCATCCCAGTCGTGGATCACGTTTCCCATCGTGTAAGCGTCGCCACCAGCTGGGACTTCTTTAAACATATCGATGCTGAGACACTGGCAACGGCTCGCCAGCCCGGCGGCTCGGATGTGTTCTTTCGCGCCTTCGATAACGTGCGGCAGGTCGCACAGCAGGCCCTTCATCTGGGGGTTCTTGTTCAAGATGGCGGTGATGAGCCCTCCGTTCCCACCACCCACATCGACGATCATAGGGGCTTCGGAGAAATCGTAGCCGTCGGCAACCGATTGATACTTCTGGGCTGAGATTGATCGCATGGACTGGTCGAAAACCGCCGACACATCCGGGTTCTTTGCTAAATATTCAAATGCACTCATGCCGAAAACGTGATTGAATGCTGGTTCGCCTGTCCGCACGCTGTGGAGGATTTCTCCATAAGGCTCCCATAGGAAGTTCTCTCCCCGCATGATGGTCCAGCCTCTCACCGAGTTGGGTGCGTCCCTGCGTAGCAATTGCGCCATCGGGCTGAGTGTGAAGCGGCCCTCCGCGTCTTCGGAGAAGATGCCGAAACTCGCCAGCGTGCGCAGGATCCGATACAGCGAGGGCGGATGTACTTCTGAGGCAGCCACCAAGTCGTCGCAGCACTTGGGACCGTCCTTGATCATGTCGGCGATGCCAAGCTTAGCGGCGACGTAAAGGCACTGCGAAATGATGTAACTGTTGACGATCTGAAGTAGTGCCTCTCTGGTTTCAATTTCGCTCGAGGATATGCTGGTTCCCGATTCGGGCATGGTCAGTCTCTCCTTTCAAATCAAAATTAATAGACAATTGGTTTTGGGATCGATTGTAGCCTCGAGGAGAAGAGAGGATCAAGAGGGAGGCGGTTTGCCTACCTGTTGCCCATTCGTGCTTTTCGGTAAGGCTAAAACTACTTACTTAGGGGATTCTCCACTGCGAGAAAGTCGTAGCCTTGGAAATCTTTTAAATTGCAGGTTTGTATCCGCCTGGGCCCAAAAACATGGCCCCTCGCAGCTTTCTAGAATGCTTCTTGAAATAAATACATTATCTTGACAATTGCACCAAAGCGAGCGTAGGATGAGTGCGAAAAGTGCTTTGAAGATCGATAGGAGGCAAATGAAGCGCAAATTCGGCACCATTTTAGAAAAGGCTCTCATTATAAATCTAAAAAAAAGGGCGGCGGAGGAAGATCGTCCCATCAGCGAAATCGTTCAGGAGGCTCTCATGTTTTATCTCTCCCAAAACCCTGGAAAGGAAGAAGCCTTGCAGGCTTGGGAGCGGCTTGACAAGACACTTATTCGAGTGACGGACCGAGACTTGAAGGAAGTGATGGAGCTCGACATGTGGGAGCAATGAGTCTGGAGAAGATTAAACATGGCACAAGGATTCTGGTCGACTCGAATATATTTATCTATTGGTTAACACATCAGTCTTCCCAGTGTGGAAAATTCCTGCGCCGCTGCGCTGAAAAACACATCGAGGGGTATATTTCAGTCCTTTCCCTGACGGAGGTCTTGCACCGTCTAATGATGCTGGAGGCCAAGGAAAGCGGTTGGGCCAAGGGGCCAAACATTGTCCGTTCTCTTCAATCTCGGCCTGAGCGCGTCCGCGCTCTTACCCGGTATGAGGATTGGTTTCGAGATATTCTGCGCTTGCGTCTCCATGTGGAAGCTTTAAGTTTAGTCGATCTCATAGAAAGCTTAACTATCCGTCGCCAGTATGGGCTGTTGACGAACGACTCGATCCTATTGGCGGTAGCTTTGAGACTGGGTATTAAGAACATTGCCAGTGCAGACAAGACTCTTGAACGCGCGACGACCTATCGAGTCTATGCACCGTCGGATCTGAAGGTCTAATGGACTTTTGGCCCGGCCTCTTGAAACCGTGAGCGAGTGATGACGATTGACCGAACTCCAAAATGGCACTCGAATCCTAAATTCTCTCGACGCAAGTTTGTCAAAACCGCCACGCTCGGAACGGTAACGGTTGGTGCCACTTCGGTGGTGCCTTCTTTGCATCCACAGGAAAAAGCCGTCGCCGGAGCGAATCAGCGAATCCCACTTAAGATGGGTCTTCGGGCTGCCAGTATGAAAATGGTCGGAAATTTAGAGGTGTTTAAATTGGCCCGGCAAATCCCCGGCTTGCTGGGAGTTGAACTGCAAGTAGCCGCTGGAAATCCGAATCTCCGGGACTGGGATACAGTGCGCCACTATAAGACAGAAGCCGACCGTTGGGGCGTTATGGTCCCGTCGCTGGCAGGTGTCTGGGATCGGGGTGTGTCCATTAGGCGGTCCCCTGTCGCAGGGATTAACCTCATTCAGTCCATTCGAGCGGCTGAGCTCCTCGGATCCAGTGTAATCCTGGTGGCCTTTTTTCGCGAAAATGCCCCCGACATGAGCGACGAAGCCTCCTATGCTCCGGTGGTGAAGCTTTTGCAGGATGCGGCTCCCTATGCTGCCGATGCGGGGGTAATCTTGGGGCTCGAAAATTCACTTAGCCCCACCGACAATAAAAAACTCGTCGATCTGGTCGATCACCCCCGTGTTAAAGTCTATTACGATGTCCACAATATGGCCTATTACGGCCATGGAGACCAGGCTGTCCCGGGGGTCAAATTACTCGGAAAGGAACGAATCTGTCAGGTCCATGTGAAAAATCGGGATCAACTCATTGAGGAGCCGGGACTGGTGGACTGGCGCGCGGCCTTTCAGGCATTCAACGAAATTGAATACGACGGATGGTACATTTTCGAAACCCAACATACCGACCATGCACACGTGATTGAGCCCACCATCAAGAACATTGAATTCCTGAAAGAAGTCTGCCGCATGCCCTTGGTTTAAGAGGTGAGGGGAGCACAATGACAGATTTAACCGGAGGAGACTAATGAGAGAAAAGAATGTAACCCGTCGAAATTTTTTAACAACCTCTGCGAAGGTGGCAGGCGGTCTCACTATTCTGGGAGCTGCAGGTTCCGTTCGCGGAGAGCCTGTGAGCAATGGAAAAATCCGATGGGGCATCATCGGGGTCGGTAACCGGGCTCGAGCGCACATCGCGGCATTGAATGAACTGGATTTCTGCGAAGTGACAGCTCTGTGCGACATTCGTGAAGCAGCACTGCAGCGGGGCCTGAAACTGGTGAAGGGGACCCGGCCAAAGACCTTCAAGCGCTATGAGGAGATGCTTGAAGAGCATGATCTGGATGCGGTGTGTATCGTGACCCCCAACCACCTGCACAAGCAAATGACCATCGATTCTCTCGAGGCCAACAAACATGTACTTTGCGAAAAACCCATGGGTATCACCATGGCGGATTGCGATGAAGTGGTTGCCGTCGCAAAGAAAGCCGATCGTGTCCTTCAATACGGCATGCAACTCCGGCATACCCCCACCTATGTGAGGGTCAATGAGCTGGTGCAGGGTGGAGCAATCGGGAATATCCGTTACGCCTGGATTTCCGACTTCCGCAGAGATATCCGCCAATTGTACGAAGACCCCTTGGTGGACAGGACCCAGAACTGGCGCTACTTTCAGCATACCAGCGGGGGAATGTTGTTAGAATACTCCATCCACCGTCTCGACCTCCTGAACTGGTGGATGAATTCCCGGCCCGTGAGGGTCTCAGCCTCTGGCGGCCACAATGTCTGGAGAGACCGGGAAACCATCGATCACTGCGGCATGCTGATCGAATATGCCAATGGAGCCAAGGCCACCTATGGGATGACCCTGTACAGTAGGGGTTACCGCACTCCATGGCTGCTCATGGGAGATGATGGCCAGATGTTGGTAGAGAGATCGGGCCGAGTCGTTATTCAGAAAGGAGACGTATCGAATAGCCTGGGAGGACCAAAGTTCCCCGATTCGGAAGAGGTTATCGAGCTTCCGAAAGGGGAAAACGGGACGAAGCTTCAGTACGTCCATTTCATGAAGGCTGTCAATGACGAAGCGCAACCTCTTCCTGATTGGCGGATTGCCTATGATGCCATGTGGGTTGGCATTCAGGGAGAGACGGCAATCCGGGAAGAAAAAGTGATTAAACTTTAGGGAAAGAAAGCCCCCATTTGATACCCTCGTGTGCTCACTTCACCGAAGTGTTCCCACCGCTTCCTCACGGTCGCGGCTCCATTGGACACCGACGAATGTTTATCGATGACTGGTGCACTATAACAGGCACTGTGGTGGACTGGCTGTTTTGCGATCGGTGATGACTTGCCAATTATCGTGCTCGCGAATCCACGTTACCGGATAGTCGTCGCCCGGTTGGCCCAGCACCGCTAGCCGCAAGACGGTGTTAGCCCAGTCTAGAGCGTCAACATCGTTACGGCAATAAAGCTGGATTCGCCGGGCCGAAAGGCATTGCCTCATTCCTAAGGTCCAGACTTGACGTGGAAAATTCTCCAAGTCCCCCCCAACGTGGGAGCGAATCGCATTCATAGTCACGGTGTAATCATTCAGGCGTACCAGCCGGGGTCCCGAGTGGCGCACCCCATCCTCTGGCTCGTTGAAGGCAATGTGACCATGTATGCCAATTCCTCCAAAACAGACGTCGACTCCGCCATCAGCCTGAATCATTTTCTCCAGGCGATCTGAATTGTCCTGGTTAGGAAAAATAATGTTCGAGGACACCGGACGCAGCTTCCGATCCAGGGACTCCCACAAGCAGGTGATCTGCCCCTGAAAACTCAGTGGATGGCATTGGGGCAGTACCTTACCAGACGCATCCGCATATTCATCCATAAAGAAAAGCGTTGTGTTCCTCAGGCTAATTTCTTCCTTGTTGAGAATGTCCCCAAGCAGGGGGTATTGACCGCTCGGCCCATAGGGAAGAATCAATACCGTCTTTCTACCGGCCGCATTGTTTGAGCCCACCACCGCTGCGATGGATCGTGCAAAGTGTAGATGAAGCTCTTCCAGAGTTTCGAGAACGAGCAGCCGGCCCTTAGCCTTGGCCATGAATTGCTCGAGACTCAAACGATTCAGCTCACGGATTTCGTGGGCACGATTCATGGGAGTTTCTCCAATGACTCCTTCTCCAAGCCGCACAGGTCGGCGAGGTTGGACATCCCCAAGTAGAGCGGTTGGTGTTGCGGACCGAAATTAAAGCTGAAGATGTCGAACCACGTCCAAGTTGTAGTGGTAATTGACAGAATTATTATTTGATCCGAAAGCCAACAAGGGCACCGTGGCCTCAAAACGGGAGCCGTGAGATCGGATTTTGATCTCCTCACGCTCAGCGTTTAGAAGACCGAAGGCCACATGACATTCCCCCAATACAAAGATGTCTCCGATTCGCTCTGGATGGAGATGGAATTTTCTTACTGCTTGGTCCTTGCGAAAAACACCATCCAGGCCTCTCAACTCACCCAAAACCGAAAGAGCTTCCTCGACTTGCTCAGAACGATCGAGGTAGATGTAAGACGCTCCTCCCATGTTGCTGTGATGTCTCACATACTTGTCCTTGATGATGGGGATGACCTGCGCCTTTATCTTCGCTGCCGCCAGGATCTTCCCAAGATCAATGGCTTCGGTTTTGGCGTTCATCCCGTGGTCGGCCGTCAGGTAGAGCTCCAGACCTGGACAGTCGTTCAGCACACGTCCCAGTAACTCATCAACAGTATGCAAGTGTTTTTGAGAAGGATCTTCCTCTGGTGCGTAAGAATGCATCATATAGTCAGTGGTTGCGACGTAGATCAATTCGGCTGCCTGATTCTTCAACAGCCACTGTAAAGCCCGCATCAACCAGTAGTTAATCTCCGCCGAGTAGATACTCTCTGCCTTTCCGATCCGGTCTACCCATTCAGGTGGAGGGTTTTGCGCCGATACAGCAACATCAGTTCCTTTATTGAGGAGGCGAAGAATCTTCTCCTTGGCTGTCAACAGAGCGGTTCGGTAGCCCAATCGACGGGCGATTTCGAACAGCGTAGGCTCGAGCAGGAAGTCCGAAGACTCCATGTAATACTCGCGTCCGGACTGTCGATCGTACCAATAGTTTCCGGTAATTCCATGAGATTCCGGGAAAGAAGCAGTCACGATGGAGGCATTGTTGACATTGGTCACGGAAGGAATGACCGAACTAACCTTACCGAAAACGCCCTCATGCATTAAACGACGCAGATTTGGGAGATCACTTTTTTCCAGGTACTTGGGATCCAAGCCATCCACGGTGAGAATAACAATGCGCCTCCCACCGCGCGATTCTGCCCTCGCGTTTAAACCGGCAAGCGACAGGCAGAGGACAGATTTCCCTGCACTCTTGATCAGCTTACGACGGTTAATACCCGAAACGTTTCCCTCTGCTTGTTCCTTTCTCCCAGTAATGGTTGCTGCTCTTTCTCGTTTCCTGTG
>JALLOM010000199.1 GCA_027717865.1 Acidobacteria bacterium AH-259-O06
ACGCGGATTGGATGCCCATATCAGACGTCGATTACGTGCTCTGCTGCTTAAGCAGTGGAAACGGAAACGAACCCGAGTGCAACGCCTCATCCGGCTCGAGTGAGAAGAAAAATAAGTGGGTCTACAATTCCGGCATTCAGGAAATTCCACTCATAATGGTGGAGAGAGTTCATGGAAGCAGGGATGCTGTTCCTGTGACATGGCGATCAAAGCAACTTAACGCGATAGAGGACATTCTAAACCTGATCGAATCCCAACTAGGGGAGGAGTTATGAAAAAACTGGAGTATTACAAGAGCCTGGAATACCCCGAAAGAATAGACCCCGATCCAGAGGGTGGGTTTGTAGCATCAATTCCTGATTTGCCAGGATGCCTTGCATATGGCGAGACAAAAATCAAAGCCCTAAATAGTTTGAAGCACTCTAAGGATCTGTGGCTGGAGTCGTATTTTGAAAGCCACGGAGAAGCACCTGAACCTCGCCCGGCCCAACATTATAGTGGGAAGTTTCTGTTGCGGGTTCCAAAGTACCTACACCAACGACTTGATGAATCTGCACAGGAGGAGGGTATTAGTTTAAATCAGTACATAGTCAGTTTACTTTCTGAACGGAACGCCCTTAACCGTGTCACTCAGGTACTTCAGAAGAGTATTACTCAAACGAGCGCGAGAGTGGCTGCAGGGAACAGAAATCTTTAAGGGCATCTTTAAGATCTCCCGCCAAAAGCCCAAGCGAAAAAAGAAAGCGGCAAAAGCCGCCAAGAAGAAGGCTAAGAAATCTACGAAGAAGAAAACGGTGGTTCTGTAATTATTATGGTCTCGTCTCAGGACGAGGTTACTCCGGTGGGATTGAAAGCGATATTTCTACGGTGGTCCTGTACAGCAGTGCGCACCACTGGTTGAAACAGGGTGGCACGCTCGCGTTTCTCATTACCTGGAGTGTGTTTAAATCAGGCTCTGCGCGGGGTTTTAGGCTTGGTCAACTTCCAGAAGGCACTGGGTTGAAGATTCAGGAGATAGAGGGATCTGAGGTCGCTGCAACCTTTCCCGGACGCGGCTAATGAAACGTCAATCTATGTGGCGAAGAAGGTCAAAAAGGCAAGAAGGGCGCAGTTCACCAAGGTACCATGTCAAATCTGGATCCCTGATAGATCGGGACGCATAGACCCGAGAAGCAATCTGGATGACATCATGGAGCGCACTAAAATCATGGGCGGTGTAGTTTCACCTGTCTCTGATTGGGGCTCCCCACTTTCAGAACTCCTGATCTCGAGGATTTTAGGATGACCCCAATTCATAGATGAGCTTCAACTCCGTGCCTGGAAAAATCGTTTCGGTCTCATTGAGTTGCCGACACAGGTGGCGGATGGCTTCATCGTGGGCGGCTTGAGTTAAATGATGCAGCCGCACGGTGAGGGTGTTCTCCTGCAGGTTGGGTTTCAGATCCACCTCAGTACCATAGACCTGACGCAGTAGGGCGCGGGCATCATGGCGACGAGACAGTTTTTCGCGAACGATCTGCACCATGTTTGTCTCGGCCCGGTAGGCAATGAGTTTGAGCGTATCGACGAACTGTTTTCTTTCCGTGCGCAGGCGCGAGAAACGATCCGGGGCCGGCAACTGCTTGACGGTGATGTGATGGGGGGTTTGCTTGCGCTCGCCTTTGAGTTGATCCATTTGCCGATCCAGGTGAGCAATATTCTCCTGCAGCTGACCTTTGTGCTGCTGGTAACGTTCCACCTCCCCCTCCTGCAATTCTCCTTCTAATTGCAGTTCCCCAAACAGGGCCAGCTGGCGTTGTCGCTGGCCGTTGAGGCTGCGGATTTGACTGTCCAACTCGCGCCAGCGCGGATTGACCACGCGGGTGGTCTCAGGAATGGACTCGGTGCCATACTCCACCAAGCGGTCTAAATGGAAGTGTTCACGCATGTATTTGTAAAAATTTTCCTGACACCAGCGGGCGAACATCGAAGCCGCCAGCTGGGTCAAACGGGTCTGATAATCGGTGCTAAGAATGGAGGTCTGGTGGCCGCTGTCGGTGAGCTTGCGGATCTCCCGCAGCCACAGCCCATTGGAGAGCCTGGTCCCCCGTTCGGCCAAGCTCATCTTGACCCGCTCGCCCCGAATCAGCTCCACCTCGTGCCGGCCAAACTCCTCCTTCGCCCAGGGGTCCCCCGGATACTTGTGGTAGGTCAAAATGGCAATCTGCTTCGCTTTCATCTCCCGGAAAAAATCCGGGCTGTAGGCCTCCCGGTCGAAGACCAGGGTAAAGCGGGGCCGGAACGGTTCGCTCTTCTCGGGGGCCGGCTGCGGAACCATCTTCTCCAAACGCGGGACCAGTTCCTCGCGCAGCATGGCGATTAGGCCCGGATCCACCTCGCGGCTCACCAGAAAAAAGGGCCGCCCATCCAGAGCGTTGATCCAGTAGTCCGTCGTGCCCCGCAGACAGAGCCGCTCCCGCGCCACATAATGGCGGGGCAATTTGGTGAGCCGGCCATGATAAACCCGCACATGGCCATCGGCATAAAAGATCCCCGCGCTTTGGGGATCGGCCTGCATCCATTCCCTCGCCAGTTGGTTTCCCCAGCGGGCCGCCCGACCCGGCTCCCCACATAGGGCCTGGAGTTTTTGGCGAAGCGTACGCACTTCAGGGATGCGGTCCAATCCCAACAACTTGCCCCACTCGCCCGGGGCGGCATAGCGGATCTGCTCGATCGATTTGACCCGGGCCAGGGCCATGAGGGCCAGCAGCAGAAACACCGTCTCGATTCCGTAAAACCCCTTCGGCAGCGCATACAGATCGCGGCTGTGGCGTAAAAGACCATTGGCCAAAAGCGCCGGTAAGGCCCACAGCACCCCTCCCTGGGACAGGTCGTCGAGTGCCTCAAACTGAGCCGGGGCTCCGTCGAGTTCGCCTATGGCCGCGGCGACCCGATCCAAGGTGCGCGTGGCCCCATAGCCCATGGCCGCCACACTGTCGCTATCGCTGCGCTGACTCTTGGTGCTGGCTATCGCTTCTTTGGCAATAGAGTTTTTTTTACACTCCGGTGTAAGCGCCCCGCTCGAATGGCCTTGTGCAGGGTATTGGGGAGGATGTCTAACTGCCGCCCACCTCGGGGACGCTCTTCCCCTCATCCAGCAACTCCTGAACTCGTTCTCTCACCTCTCCTTTGAGCACCGAGGCCGAGCGTCGTCGTCGCTCCTTGAAAAAGCCTTTCGGCCCCTCTTGCCGATACACTTTCACATAGCGCTTGACCGTCACCAGCGGCACCCCAAAGGCGCGCACGATGTCCACCTGCCGGACCGTCCCGTTGATAATCAGCTGACTCGTGAACAGACGAAAACTCGTCACGTCCTCTTTGTCGTGGATGAAAACGGGCAAGTGGCCATTCCAGTAGGTCACCTTCTCCCCTTCACAACTGAAGGCGATTTCGCGGGTAATCTCATGCGAGCCTTGCGGAAAAATCGGTAGTTGGATTTGCGGCATGGCCCATAATCTACTCCCCCACACCGACGTGATCCCTTCAAAAGTGGATCATTCCATTTTCCTCGTGAGGTCAAAAAACCCGGTCGAGATCAGGAGTTCTGACTTTGGACGGGAGATAGAAAAAAGCGGAGAAATACTCAGCGGACACAAATCGAGCTTTAATCAGAACGCTTCGCCAAGATGAACTCCCGGTCGCTAGAATGATCAGTCCGGTTGAAGGTGCTTGGATTGAAGCTGATCTTCTTTATCCGTTAGCTTGTGGCCGAGATCTTGGGCGTTATTGCTTGTCCAAAAAGGACATTGACGGAGAGAAACTTGATAAACCCCCTTATTTTCGGATTAGGCTTGCGTTTTGAATGAGCGCTATTGAGTTCGCACTAAAACAGACTGTCGACTGAGGTGTCTTCTTCTGTCAACTTGTGTTGACACTTACGAGCTTTGTTTTGATTTGTTAATTTAAAGGAAGAAGTTGCCCATGCCACTTCGCGGCACCTCAAAAGAATCCGCAAGAGAAGGTTACTGTCCGCTTCTTTCCCCTTCTTTCCGCCTCCTGGGAGGAAAAATTTTACTCTTGGCACATTTCTTGCTTCTGTATAATTGAAAAGGAGGTGCCTTATGTTCAGGTTTTACTTGACGATTCTTCTTACTGCAGCCTTTTTGAGCTTTCCTCTTGCAATGGCCCAAGATTCGGAGGAATTTGATGAGCCGTTGTCTAAAAAAGAGGCTAAGCAGACTGTGAAGCTTGCCGATGAGGCTTTAGAGGATGCCGAACGAGCACAGCGTCGCGGTGACACTCCCGGAATGGAGCGTGCGTTGGAAAACTATAGCCGTCACATGAACAAGTTGGAACGTGGACTTCACGAGGGGAAAGTCCGCCAGGATGAACGTGAGGATGTGGCCGAGATAGTTGCCCAGGCGACATACAAACACACAGAAGTCCTAGAAGGTTTGTACGACAAGGTTCCAGAGCAGGCACACAAGGGCATCAACCGTGCTTACGAAGCGTCTCAACGAGGTCATGACACGGCCTTCGAGAACTTAACTAAAAAGCGACGAGAGGAGCTGACAAGGAGACATGAGATGCAGCGTGCTCGCAGCTCTAGGGCAGCTTCGTCCCGGTCCGATGACTCCCTCCGCGGATCTCGTCCGAGTACACGTCCAGGGACAGTACGCGGTCCAAGTCGCGGTCCAAGTCAGCGGCGAGGAGGCCGCGGCCGCCATTAAACTGAACAGAAAAAGCAAAGGCAGAAGACCGCAGGGAGTCAGTGAAGGTTTTCCCCGGCCCGCCGGCAGCAGACTTGCGAATAGTGGACCTTGACTAATCAAGACGGGTCGCGCTGGGGTAATAGTGTCGATCCCATAAGAAGGACAACTTTAAAATGGAGAATGAATCGATGTTGGCGATTTGTAAGAGGGACAACTCCCCTTTGGGAAATCTGTTGGAGAGATGATCGAGGTACAGCGTACTTTTGAAGAAGGAGCCCAAGCTGGAACGGGTAATCAGGCGAGCACCACACCACAGGAGCAGATCGGATCGCAGGTGGATGATGCGGTGAGCAGCATAGTGGAAAACCAGGTCGCTGAAGCAAGCAATCTGGTGGGTGACAAACCGGAGAAACAGCATGCTGTCTTTGAGCCGGCGGCTCCACCTCCGCCGCCTGCTACGGCAGTGGTGTCCGCTGGGACCATATTAGAGGTTCGATTGCAACAGTATCTGAGTACGAAAACAAACCAGGCGGGAGAGACATTTGAGGCCCAGCTTGAAGAAGACTTGATCGTTGACGGCGAGCTGTTGGCACCAGCGTGGAGTCGTGTTACTGGACGCCTGACACACATGAAGAAATCCGGAAAAGTGGAAGGACGAGCCCAGATGGGGATGGCCCTCCAAAAGATTTTTGTGGGGGATGAAGAGTACTCCCTAAAGTCTAATATTCTTGAGTACGAAGCTGCGGGTACGATAAAAGAGGATGCCAAGAAGATCGGCATTGCGGCGGGCGCCGGCGCCTTAATCGGAGCTATCGCAGGGGGCAAGAAGGGTGCCGCCATTGGGACAGCCGTGGGCGCTGGTGCCGGAACTGGAGCGGTTCTGGCAACCCCCGGAGAGGAAGTCGAGTTTAAGATTGAACACCTCTTCCAATTTACATTGGAGAGGGACACGGAGATGAAAATCGTCCGAAATTAGGGCATCTGTTGGATGGGGGGTTCGAGCTGTAGTGGCCCCCTTAAAGTCAAAGATAGCTGTTCAGAGGATTTTTCCAGTGCCGTCGGGCGGCATGCCGGGAAGATTGAGCCTCGGGTTCTGATGCTTGATCTGCATGGCGTACCCGAGGGGGTCGACGACGAGGTTGTACTCGATCAAGCCGGCGATGAACGGGTCACTGCCATCCGAGTCCCCCAAGTAGATTGCCTGTGCCCGCGCGCTCGATGATGTTGTGGCGGATCACCCATCCCCAGGCGGGCTATTTGGTTGAGATGCCGACGATCTGTTGGTGTGTGCCATGGCCGTGGATGTACAGGTGCTCGACGGTAATTGCACACCTTGCGATTCGTTCTGGGTCCGACGTTCTGCCTTGACGCCATCGACGCGAAGGTTCTGACCATCGAGCTCCAGGTACCGGATCACGAGATAGCTCGAACCCCGTATGCCGACGGTATTGGCCCCCTTCCTACCCAGGAAAACCGCGGCGGGCCGCTCTCTGGCCCCGTGATCACGATGGGAGCTTCCGGCAAACCGAGTAGGTACCACAGGGGCAGACCCTCGGTGTACGTTCCCGCCGCAAGCTGCAGGGTGTCGCCAGGTCTGAGGTTGGGCAGGACATCCCGATAGTTTGATGGGTCTACTTGGTAGACGATTGCGGCACCTGCCGCCGGCAGGAAAAACAAAGAACCAATAGCAACAGCAGCTATCCAACGAAGCACTAAACCCGGTAAAGCTCTTACGATGTTGCTTGTATGCTTCGTTGACACCATCCTCCCTACCGTTGGATCACCTGCACCTGCGGTCCGATGATGAGGGAATTGGGGAGAGGGAATTGGGGACAGTCACCAATTTCCGTCGAACAAGCA
>JALLOM010000002.1 GCA_027717865.1 Acidobacteria bacterium AH-259-O06
TCGAGGCGCCGGGGCCAGATTACCCAGAGAGCAGATCGTTCTTTGGCGCGGTCCCTTGGGAGTCTGAACCGACTTCACCAGCAGGTAGTTCGTGTACTCCTTGCCCTTGTAGATGCGACTGGTTTTTCGGATGTACATTCATCACTACATATATCATACCAACCTGACATATACAGTAATATACTTAGTCACGTTAGTCACTATTTTGCTAATCTGCAAAGACGCTCGCTGAAAACAAAGGACTTGCCGGCCCCGACTGCGCAAAATAGGCGGAAATCGCTCAGCGGACCGCGGAAGTTAGGTTAGGCCGCGGGACCGCTTGAAGGAATGTATGCCACCGAACAGATCGCGCAGAAGTCTGAAACCGATTGTTGGCCCGGAGATTTATCAGGTCTGGGTAGAGATGCTTTCTATCCTCGACGCTGGAAGGCACAGAATCATAACCTACTTGTGGTTGTCCCACCAGGATTGGGAACCGGTTCCCGTCATTTCAAGGGAAAGGGTCCAGCCATAGCTTCCTTGGTGTCACAATGTCCCCTTGTTCCGTCGCCCGAGTCACGGAGGAAGGACACAATCGGACGATGGGCGAGCATTACGATGACCGGCACAGGGCAAAACAGACACAGATGCTCGGGAAACGTTTTCTGATTCGAGTGGATTTCTCGAGGCGGACCAGCGGCTGCCAACCGGCATCGAAGCAGCATCCGGAACAACCTATGTCATTGTCGAGATATCTCTATACAGAACCTTATTCGCTTGAAGCCGAGGCCACCCCAAGTCCTGGATATACGGTCTATTCTTTTATCGCCTGAGAGGCTCTTGCGGAATCTCTTTGAACTTTGTAAATTCCGGGTCTTTGTGGATCAAGGTTGCTTCGCAGGCAATCGCAGTGGCTCCGATCCAACTATCAGCCACCGATAATCTTGCCTGAGCTTTGAGCCGGGAGGCGATTTCAAGGATACCCGGCTCGCAGGAAACCCACTCCATAGCGAAGCAATCTATCAGACGAAGTACTTGACGTGCTGCCTCTTCCCCCTCCTCGCGCCAGACGCAATAGAGAAGCTCCATTCGGCTCATGAACGAGACGAGCAACCGACACCGGCCCCCTTCTGCCTGCATGAGCAAGCTCTCCACTCGGTCGGCACCGGGCTCATCGCCGCGAAGGGCAAGTAGCGCGGAAGTATCGAGGACAAAGACATTCTTAAGAGGCATTTTCCTGTTCTTGGTCCCGCCTCCTCTCGTCCAAAAGCCGCCTGACCATCCCCTTTTTACCCGAACCGCGAAAGGCTTTCAGTGGGTCGGACGGTAACGGTATGACCCTTGCCGTGTTGCCTTCCACCACCCATTCCAGCTTAGTGTCGGGACCGATCTTGAGTTTCTTTCGGACCTCGGACGGAATAGAAACCTGTCCGCGTTTTGTTACCTTTGTACGCATAAATCCAGACTGTACAAGATAAAAGACTGAACTGCAAGCAATTTTCCGAATAGTCGTGCGGTCATGCCCGGCACACTGCCGTTGCCTTATCTTTCTCCCGAGGTGGTCCTGGAATTGGTAGAGCGCGAATGAATTCAGGGTCAGGTCAAAAATGTAACGGCCGTGGGCGATGACCGTCGACGAGACGGCCGAGACGGTTACGGCACGCGGTGGATTAGGCATTCCTGTCCGCGGACGAGTGGAAATATCTGGTTGGAGGTAAAACCCTTGCAGGCGACGAGATCATTGTTGTCACCAAGTTGGGTGCAACAGGCAAATTAGTTATCATGACGGAATGAGGGGACAAAGAATTCGACCTGCTTCTCTGGTGCTACTGCTATATATCGCTGGGTTCGCTTGGCAACTGCAGGCACACGAGCACCACGGACATCGCGGGCCAACCTACGAGGTGCGCAAGTCGATCGAGATTAAGTCTGGTGAAAAAAAACTACAGCTAACCGTCATCGATCAGCAGACAGGAAAGCCGACGGCGGCGCGGTTCAGCTTGATGGTCAACGGCGCTTCGTACACTCCGCATGGGCTGGGTAAAAACGGTCTGCGATTCGTTTCGATTCACCAGGGAAGGGGACAACGGTTCGTGGCTCTCTACACGCGCGGCAGCGGGGACGTGGAAGTGCCCTTACCTGCCAATGCGCGCGGCGGAGTTGTTTTGGTAACCAAAGGTTTCGACTTTTTTCCCGAGCAGATTTCCTTCGAGGTCAAAGGTGACACGGCTAAAGTGAACACCAAGTTGTGGCGGTGGACCGACATCCGAGCTCAAGGTTGGCTGCCGGCCGACGAGCATTTGCATTACGATCGCTTGGATCCGGCGCACGACAAGGACTGGCTCACCATACTGGACGCCGATGGCCTGACGCACGCCCATTTCCTGGTGCTGAAGGGAGGCAACCTGCCGGGAGTGTGGGCCCGGCAATTCGCTCACGGAAAGGCAGGCGAGGTGGGGGATGGCCAGCGACTGATCCGTCCGGGCGAAGAGTACCGTGACGGTAGCCAAGGTCATATTAACCTGCTCGGCATCGGCGAGGTAATTCTTCCGATTTCTACCGGTGGGATCGGCCGGCCGCAGATCGTATACAACTACCCTCCTCTGTACGATATCTTGCAGCGGACGCGAGCGGTTGGCGGAATCGGAGGACCAGCACACGGGGGCACCCTGTCGCGCAGCCCCACGGCTGTGCTGGATACGGTACTCGGCGGGGTGGACTTCTTTGAGCTCGCCAACACCCATCTGTATGAGGTGGACGTGTGGTACCGGCTGATGAACTGCGGTTATGTGGTCCCTCCCGCGGCAGGAACCGACTTGCCCAACTTCCCTTTCCGAGACAGCTGGCAGCCGCTGATGGGCGAGACACGCATGTACGTGCGTGTTGGCCCGAAGCAAGATTTCCCGTCTTGGAAAGAGGCCGTCCGCCGCGGCGAGGTATTTATTTCCAGCGGGCCCATCATCAAATTTGCTGCAGGCGGTGCTGAACCTGGCGGGGTGATCCAGCTGCCAGCAGTCGGGGGCGACGTCCTGTTAGAAGCGGAACTGGCCAGCCCTCGACACCTGCAGGCTCTGGAAATCGTTCACAACGGCACGGTGGTCACAGCGCCCATTCGGAAAACAAACGACGGGCCGATCCACCGGTGGCGCATCCGTCAGCGCCTGCGGATAACCGAAAGCAGTTGGCTGGCGGCTCGTGGTGTGGGGGCGGCCAAGCGGGCACTCGAGGAACATACCACGTTCAAGCGAAACGCCATTGCCCATACGGCGGCCATACGAGTGCTAGTGGGAGACCAGCCTATACGATCATCCCAGGACGCGAAGATTTTGTTGCGCCAATTAAGGGATCAGCAAGAATATTACCGTACCCAAGCCAAGTACGAACAGACCGAGCATCGTACACGCTTTTTGCAACTTTTTGACAGCGCGATTGCGGAAATTAAGCGTCAAGCAAACTAACTAGCCTCCATCCGGAAAGGGTTTTCTGACGCGCTATGTTGTTGAAAAGTAATGTAGTGCGAGGTTCGGGTATTAATTCAAGCCTCTCAGTAATTGACTCAAGAGAATTGATCTTGTCGCCTAAGGTATCTGTGAAGGAGTTTACACGTTCGTACAAAGGCACCGGACCAGGTTGCATGACGAGAGGACGGTGGGTGTGGGAGTACTTATATTCCTCTGCCAGTGCCTCAGTCGAGAAGATTCTCTTCAGCATTTCCAGATTGAAGTCATCCCATTTACTCCGATCTGACTTGGCGGCCTTTAACTCCGTCTCATTTGTAATGTCTCGTTGCTCTAGCTCCCGACCTACCTCAATACGTTGCAACAAAAGTTCAGTGGCTTCTTCTCTGGACAAAGTAAGTTCCGGTTGCTGCGCTGGCTTCGGAGTCTTTTTCCTTGGCATAGGGCTATTTTACCAGCCGCACTGCTGGTTCAGAGACCTTTATTTTAGCTGGGGTTGGCTGGAGTTGGTTCCTCGCGGGCACATTTCAGGCACAACCCCTTACGTAAAGGGAGCCATGTTCTCAGTAATTGGCACCTTTCAACGTCGGAACCGGGGTTTCCAGGATTCCATCATCTCTTCCTCCTCCTGAATCTCCTCAAAGTCCGGAAGGTCCGTCGGCGTGAGCACTGTCAAGGTCCTACCGTAGCTTCCCAGACCAATGACTTCTTCAGTGGTCTCGATGTTGAATCGACTGCCGAACCAGTCCTGCAGGTTGGAGGTGCCGGCGGTACGATTTGCTGATTCGACACGATAGGGGTCCCGATTAAACCTAAACGTAGCACTGTCTTGAGGAAGAGCTTCACCCTTTCTAATCCATTCAAGGCCCTCAACCTCCTTCAGTGTATCGGACATGAAGCAATAGTTAACCCGGTCGCCAGCACTAACGATGATCGCCATCGCATCGCGGGTGCATTGTGTATAACGGATCGCTGTCGCTGTCAGGGAAGTGACGCATAGTTCCGCAAGGCTCTCAATGGCCGCGAACCCCTCGCCGGCGCAGTCGATTGCATCCGTGAATAACGGCGTTGGCATCAGCAGGTTGGCGGCGAAATGGTCAGCTTCTATTTCATACCGATCGTTGGACCTGAAACCGGCGTGCGACTCATGAAGGTCACAATCGCCAAGCACAGCGTCGATGTGACCGGGCAAAAAGTAGTGACCCAGCTCGTGTGCGACACTGAAGTTCTGGAATCCGAGATTGTTGATGTGCGTGGCGTAGGCAATTCCAAAGGCATTTCCTACGCGTAGCAACATGCCCGATATGCCTTCAGTGCTGGCTTCTTTCGCCATAACTTCGATGTTCAGCGAGCGAGCCAACGCGATCGGGTCCACAGGAAGCGTTGTGATACCGTGTTCTTTGACGACTTTTCTAGCTTCTAGGGTGGCCCGCCAGGAGGATTCGTCACGGTCGCGGTTCATTCGTCCTCCTTTTTTGTATTACCCTTTGCCTTGCTGGCCAGGAACTCCACGATCCCCTCCGCCATCTCACGGTCACCACTGCTTAGCTGATCAAGGTGTCGATACAGCCTGTCGGCACTGGCCAGGTCCTGTGTCTCGTCCACACGCCCCAGCAGGTAATCAGTAGTAACGTCAAGGGCATCGGCCAGCCGTCGAAGATTGTCGAACGACGGCTTGCGGGTTCCGGTCTCAAAATGCGAGATAGCAGAGGCCTGGAGGTTTGCACGCTTCGCAAGCCCTTCCTGGCTCAACTCGCGTTTGGCCCGGGCAGAGCGCAGACGTTCTGGAAAAAGTTCAGTTGGTGGCCTTGACTTTTTCATTACGACTCCGTATAGTGATATATGACGACTTCGTAGACTTTCAGCGGCGTTTTTTTGCCGCCCATATAGACGAACACGTCAAATATTACATGACGAAATAGGAAAGTACAAGGAGGATTTGATGACGAAACGCAATCAACACATTGTTCCTCATGAAGGAGGGTGGGCCGTTAAGGGTGCGGGTAACCAACGCGCGACTTCAGTACACGACACCCAACAAGAGGCCATCGACGTCGGGCGCAAGATCGCCGGCAATCAGAGTACTGAATTGTTTATTCATGGCAGAGATGGACGCATCCGGTACCGCGATTCCCATGGAAATGATCCATTTCCACCGAAAGGCTGAATACGAAATGAGCAGCAGAAATAACATGGCACTGATGGATATCAGCCAGCTCCGTTCATGCTGGTAGACAGGAGATAACCACAAGAACGAAAGGAATAAACCATGGAAGAACTTACTCTTGAAATTGCTACTCCTAAAGGGCTTTTTGTCGGAACGTTTTCCAAGACCACGAAAGTGGAAGAGGTGATCTCCACCGTCATCACCGAGAAAGGCCTAGATGGCGCTGACTCCCTCGAATTGATCCACAACGGAAACGTCTTGGAACCAGTTCAGCGACCTTTAGTTAGCTTCGGATTGGAGGGCACCGTTCAACTTGAACTTGTAGCTACAGGTTCCGGGGTCTGATTTTGCGATGACCGTTACAGAACTCGTTTTTGCAGAACAGTTTGAACACCTACGCGAAATAGTAGCCGCCCGGAACTGGGAGTTGGAGCAAGCCGACGGATCAAGTTTTATTTTGAGGCTTCAGGCCCGGGACAACTCCTATTTTTGGCTAAAGGTCGAATGCAATGATTATCCAGCTCAACCACCAGCTTGGCATTGGTATAATCCAGATACAGGAGCTCTCGACCAACCTCCAGATACGCCCCGAGGAAGTAATTTTTTCCACGGCTCT
Source organism: Acidobacteria bacterium AH-259-O06 (assembly GCA_027717865.1). Classification (GTDB taxonomy): domain Bacteria; phylum Acidobacteriota; class UBA6911; order RPQK01; family JADFOI01; genus JALLOL01. The sequence continues at coordinate 6,221 of JALLOM010000002.1, forward strand.
GGTCGCATCTGTGCTCCTTGGAACCGCTTAGCCTATAGCTCCTATGACCCCAATGGACCACACGGGGATTGGCAATTTGCCAACTGGATCACCAATGCAAAGACGGCCAGTTGTACAACACTCGCCGCTATGGCTCTCCGCTTGGCGGTCGAACTTCACAGCACTCGATTTCGGGGAAGAATGAACTGATCATGTGGACCCGGATATTTCAATTACTATCCGGGAAACAGCCATATAAGCCAGGCCCGCCCGCACCGCCTCGGGTCGTTCTGACTGAGGCCTGCCTCCATGCACTCCAAGAGTGCTTGGCACCTGAGACCATCCGGGGACATGAAGGTATCGCCTATCTTGTCGGACAAAACAATGGGTACACTACCTTGGCAGCTGGTGCGATCCGTCCTCGTGCAAGAACGACAGAGGCTAGTTTTGAGGTGGATGCATCAGCTATGGCAAACGTTGTACGAACCGCTGTCACAAATGGTCTAGAAGTGGTAGGTCAAGTTCATACTCATCCCGGTCATGCGTACCACAGTGGTGGAGATGAAACAGGGGCTCGAATTGCATATTCCGGCTATGTATCCATCGTACTCCCTTACTATGGTCGACAATTACCGTCTCTGACTGGCATAGCTGCATATATGTACCGAACAGGAATTGGCTTTGTACCTGTTGATCTGGAGTGCATCATGGTCCTACACGCAACACTGAAATGAACCACCAGGACTACCGAGCCGAGCGTGATGACCGGCTACTCCGTTATGCTGGCCGGCAGCTCGATCCCAACCGCTGGATTTGCTTGCGCGTAGACTCAGAGTACGTGAGCACATTCTCCGGACAAGCTGCCTTTCTTACTGCTGCTACCCTCTTAGGGCGGATGTCTCCCTCAGTCGCTCTTGATACTCCCAATGTACCTGTCATCGAGTCATTGCCCTGGCAGGCTCAAAATATTTGTGATCTAACCCTCAAGAGGTTATACGAAAGCGACCCCCACGGTAACTTTTGCGAACGACCGTTCCGGGATGAGGACTTTCTAATCCACTTAGGTTCTGAAGGTGCACCCAGTATAACTCATGGTATTGGATGGTATGCCTATGTCGGGCCAGAACCATCGCCGATCCCAACCACAGTAGAAATAAATCCTGTTGGAGCGTGTTTGGCCGCTGTGATTGCTGCTGCACGCTTATTCGTCCATGATTTCAACTCTCCTTCCTTCACCCTTCTTCTTAACGCCTTTGACTGGTCGGACGCCTCTGGACATGTCGATTCAGTACCCCCCCTGCCCGGGACGTTGGACCTTGGAGACATCTGGATGGTCGGCACTGGATCGGTTGGCACGTCGATCCTGTTCTTCCTGACACTGTCCACACAAAATTTCTCGACTACTCTATTTGACATGGATCAAGTAAAGCGACTCAATATTACAAGATCCCCGATCTTCACCGAAGATCACATAGGACTGGAAAAGGTTGAAGCTGCAAGGAAGTATCTCCACAACTGTGGTGTAACTTCCGTTCGGGCAGAACCGTGTCCCCTACATGAGTCGGCGATTTGGAAACAACGACAGACAGGAAGTCCGGATTTGCTGATTTCAGCCGCCAATGAATTGAACGTACGTCACGGAATCGAAAACCAATACCCCCCTATTCAGATCTATGGGACAACAGGTCAAAACTGGCAGGCAGCGACAATCCGTCACATTCCACTCCTTGACCCCTGCTCGGTATGTCTCTTTCCTAATACTGAGTACTCCAAAACACTTTGCGCCACCGATACAAACCAACGATCCACGGATCTAGACAACGAACAAGTAGATGCAGCGCTACCCTTTTTGTCATTCGCTGCTGGTCTTATGGCAACGGCTGAAATTTTAAAACTTACACTACCGGAGTATCCGTTTTTACCAAACCGCACCTTCTTAAACACACTTCCAGAGCCACGATTTGTCTCCGCCTCCATGAAATCTCGGAAGGGGTGCCTCTGCACAAAAAGGAGCAATTCAATTCACTCTAAGTTACTTGCCGGCTCCCGCTTCGCCCATCTGTCGGCAAGGCAAAGGGATTGATCGAGCCTTACCCTGGCAGTTAGGTTGGTCCTGGGGTATTATTTTCATCCTGATAGTGTGAACGACAACAAGACACTGTTAGAGACGTTTGACCCGCACAGGATTCCCAATCCTGTGCGTTATTGTGCGAACGTCAACGGACGCGGCCTTTCGACAAGATTGTGCCTAGAATGTACCCGTAACCTTAGTGGGATTGAAATGTCCCGCGAGAGAAGAGGAGAGGGAGACACTAATCTTTTGGCGCAATCCAGTGGGACAGTCGCACATGTTCCAAACCCTTCCCCATCAGATGTAAGTGAAGATACTGGGGACAGAGTTTTCTGCCTCTATACGCCTACGGCACCGCGGACCCCTCGGCCGACGTGGCCACACAGGCGCACTTTGCCGAGGAACTGGCGTCATACCTCGAAACGGTTCCGGAAAGCGCCACACTGGGCGACTGGGCCCCCGTGTACGGGGAGCTTCTCACCTTCGACGACCCGGCGCGGCATCCCGCCTTCCCGCCATAGACCACCTGGAGGGCTTCCATCCTGGAGAGCGGAGCCTTTACAGCCGTATGCTTGTGCCGGTTCACGCCAGGGAGAGCATCGTCTTGGCATGGCTCTATGTTGGTGGTCAGCAGGTTGAAGGTCAGATAGTCCGAACCGGCAAGATTCGCTGGAAAAGTTAGAGTCAATCGGTTAAATTAGGTTAAACTTGCCATACACTCGGAAAAACCGCTTGATGATGGGTCTTCTTCTGATATATTTTAGCCCTGTTTATCCTGGTTTGTCAGGATGAAAGGCCTCAAAGGCTGAACCATGGCAAACCTATCCATGAACCGATAGTAAGAGGCCGCTGCGAGACAACCTATGGCGCTAGGCGTGAGTGGAGACAAATGATGGAAGATCGATGGCTCTCCGTGGATGAGATTGCAGACCATCTCGGTATCAAACGGGACACGGTCTACAAGTGGATTAGTGAACGGCAAATGCCAGGACACAAAATCGGTCGACTCTGGAAGTTCAACCAAATGGACGTCGATGAGTGGGTGCGTGGTGGAGGTGCCGACGACAAAAGACGCCAAAAGAAAACAGACCGGTAGGAATGGTAAGCAGCAATATGGCAGAAAAAGGAAAAACAGGACACAGACAAAGACTCAGAGACCGCTTCTTAGCGGGCGATGCGGAGTCACGCTCTGATGAAATGTTGCTGGAACTGCTTCTTACCTTTGCTACCGGCCGCAAGGATGTCATGCCGCTCGCTCAAGAGCTTATTCGGGTCTTTGGCAGTCTTTCCCAGGTTCTTTCCGCCTCCCATGATGAACTATGTAAGGTGAAAGGAATGGGGCAGTCATCAACTACCTTGCTCAAGGTGGTTGATTTCATTCAATCAGGGACCACGTCCACCACAACAAGACCTTCACTTCCGAAAGGGGCAGCAGGAGCTACTCAGCAGAAGTCGTTTGAGAACCTGCCGGTTGAACAAACCCCAGATCAATCGTCTTCCAATACCGTAAACAAGAAACCGGTGGAGTCGAAAGAGCCTTCTGTCTCGGACAAGCAACCAGTAAAAGAGGATGGTACTTCAACGGGTTCTATCGTGGCAGATATACCTACAGCGCCTCAGCGTTCATCGCGATCTTCAAAGAAACAACCCGCAGCCAAAAAGAGCACTCGACGGAAATTTCAAGTCAGCAATGGCTACTTTCTGGAATTTGACCAACTTGCTCGCATTCTTCATTTTCTCATGGAACATCGGGACGCAAAAAAGATTAATCGCAAGACTCTGCAGGAAGCTACCGGCCTGGCAGATCGACAGGTGGAGAGCCTGGTCAGTATGGGAGCGGCGATGGGCTTAATCACGCCAGGCCGCCAGGTACTGACTCCCGTGGGATTGCTTATCGCAGAACAAGACATTTTCATTGAAAAGAGAGGTTCTCTTGAATGGTGTCATTACGTCGGTGCCGGCTCCTTTCGGAATCTAATCTGGTTTGAGATCTTCAATCGTCTGCTGGCGGAAGCATCACCAATGACACAGGAGGAATGGAACGAACGGATGCGGAGCGATTTGGCCGGCAAATATTCCAAGCGAACTATCGGCAAGGGGCTTTACGAAGAGGTTCGCTTTGTAATCGATGCCTATATGGAACGTAATTTCAGCAAACTGGAACTTCTGCATCGGTCGTCCGACGAACGGCTTTACCGTCGCCGCTACACCCAATTCGCCCCTCTTGTTCTCAGCGCCATGATCTATGATTTCTGCGCCACAAAAGAGACTCATCTTTCCCAGGTTGGCGAGATGGCGGTCACGCCTGGTTCTCCGGCTGTGGTCTTCGGGCTTGATGCCGCTTCGTTCCGACAGCAGATCGAAGGGCTTCACGACCGTGGCTGGCTGCGGTACGAAACCACGCACAATCTCGATCAAGTCCGTCTCAAACCGGGTTTTTCGGCGCTCGAGTTCCTTACTGCGCATTTTGAAGACCGTGAGCCGCGCGAAGATAGCAAACCATCACCTGGAGGCATTTTTCAATGAGCGGTCCTGTCAACATGGTTCAACTCGTGAGAGATTTGCCCTCCCGTCCCCGTGGAAGAGCTTGCATTGTCCTCACCCATGAGTATGGAGGCCAAAAAGAGTGGGCGGCGGAGTTGGCCCGCCAGACGGACTCCGAGCACCTCGACCTGCTGGAACTTTTCGCACAAGACAAAAAACTCAGCGGCAAGATTGGGCAGTTCCTGATCCCCAGCCTTTTTGAGTTCTTGAAGAACCATGGCCAAGCCTCTGTTTTGGTTATTTCAGGTATGGAGTTCCTCAAGGCCACATGGGCCGGCCAATCGAATGTCGTCGAACAGTTCGCCAGCCATGTGGAGACTTGGGACCAGAAGCCCTGCCTGCTCTTTGTTCTTCAATACGACAAGATCATCGCGACTCGCGAGTATCGACGCTATCGTCAGTACACCTTTGTGGTCGATCAGAAGGAAACACTGGCACTATGAAGAATAACGGCCTGTTCAGCTCGCTTTTCATCGAGGAATTGAAAGACAGCGTCAAGCTCGACGACGCGGCCCAAGGCCGCATGGCCACACTGGCTCAGACATGGCGTACTCGCAACACCCAGGATACCGAGTCCCTGTGGGAGTCTTTCCTGAAACAGGCGTTGAGCTATCTTGAGTTCGTTCCACCCGGAAATCCAACCGCTCCAGGCGTTTACCCGCTTTATGAAGACTGGAGGTTCACAGATTGCATCAGCGTCCTCTACCTCGCTCCGCCCGGATCGGACATTGACAATACATCAGTCGGAAATTTCTATCCCGCCAAACTTCTTGCGCGGCTTAAGGGACGAAAACTCAACTGGGGAATTCTGACTGACGGTGCCAGCTGGCGGCTTTACTCCACCAAGAGTTCCAGACCATACGAAGATTATGTGGAACTTCCGTTAGAGGAAGCTTTGGAAGGATCGGATGAGGCCGAATACGGCCTTTTTGAGCGCTTCTTTCACAAGGATTCCTTCATTGCCGAAGAAACTGAGGGTACAGAGTACGGGCAACAGGATGAATCCACCGCTATCTACAAGTGCCGCCTTGACCGCGACCGGGAGCAATCGGAACAGGTCCTCGATGAAGAGGTCAAAGCGCCGTTCCTTGCTCAGGTGGACGAGGTGCTGCAGTACATCTGCAACGGGTTCATTGTGGACACGCAAAAGAGCGGCGAAGAATACACGGAAGAGGAGCGAGGGGAAATATTCGAAAGCGCCGCCAAACTGATCTACCGCTGCTTGTTCCTGTTCTATGCCGAGGCCCGCAGGCTGCTGCCGTCAGACCCGGACAAAGCCGATCTCTACCGGCGGCACTCCGTGCAGGCGCTCTGCGAGGAGGCCCGCAAGTTCCGCTGGGGTGAACGCCGCGACACGGACCAGTATGATCTTTGGAAGCACCTGAAAGGCCTGATAAACGCCGTAAACGATGGTGACCCGGAATACGGCATCATGGGTTACAACGGCGGTTTGTTTGATGATGAAGAAGAGCGGTTCCTGGGGCAACATCAACTGCGCAACGATTTTCTGTGCCGGGCGCTGTACCTGCTGGCGTTTGTGGAACCTTACGACAACGAACCGGACGAAGAATACGCCATACCGTACGAAGACCTGGAGGTTCGCCATCTCGGGGAGCTTTACGAGAACATACTGGAATACACGGTTCAGCTTGCCGACGCCGACCGCATCCGTCGCCGCACCAAAAAGGGTGTGGAAATGCTGTTGGTCTCCCAGACAACGAAAAAGACGGGTGACACGCTGATCAAAAAGGGAGATGTCTATTTCGGCGAGTCCGCGCTTGAGCGCAAACAGACGGGTTCCTATTACACTCCGGAATCACTGGTTCGCTTTCTCAATGAAAAAACAATCGTCCAGCCCCTTCGTGAAACCTTTGAACGGGAATACCGACAGCGATTCAAGGAGCTCCTGGAACAGGCCAGCAACGGACACGATGCCGGCACCCGTCGTGGGGCGGCCCAATCGGCTGCGGCACTTGTCGAGCGTTTTGTCGAAGAGGGGGTTCTAAACTTCAAGGTCTGCGATCCGGCCATGGGCAGCGGTCATTTTCTGGTGGATGCGGCCAACCAGATGGCCGGGCTGGTTGTTGCCCTGCTTGAGGAAGTGCCCCATGTCGAGGGGATAACGGTTTCGGTCACCAGTCGTCCCAACGACTGGCGGCGGCGTATCACCCGCCACTGCATCTACGGGGTCGATCTCAACCCGCTGGCTGTAAACCTGGCCAAGCTCTCGCTCTGGCTCAACTGCTTTGCCATCGAACATAAGCTGACCTTTCTCGATCACCATGTTCGCTGTGGAAACAGCCTGATCGGCATTCGATCACTCGATCAGCTTGCTTCCGTCCCGGAGCGCAAGAAAGAGAGCAAGAAAAAGAAAGACCCGCAAAGACTGCTCTTTGATTACAACGATCTCTCGTCTGTCTTGACGGAGGCGGCCCAGAGAATTGCGTCTATTACTCAGATCGATGAGGACGACACCGATACCCAGAAGGCTGTTTTGGATGAAGCCCTGGAGGCCACATCCAACCTGCGCCCCCTGGCCGACCTGTACACGGCCTATCTGATGGACCCCGACATTCCAGTCGGCGATTACAAGGAGATTTTCGAACGGCTTGCAAAGGGTAAGTCTGTCGCCAACACCCTGAATCCTGCCCTTCCTGAGATTCTGGAATCGGTAGATGCATATCGCGACTGGCACCACGTTTACCACTGGCCGCTGGAGTTTCCCGACGTGTTCGGTCCGGATGCGGTGGGCGGGTTCTCGGCAACCGTCGGCAATCCGCCGTGGGATACCGTCTTACCCAACTCGCAGGAGTTTTTCTCAGCCTACGATCCTAAATTTCGCTCTTACAGAAAGCAGCAGGCCAAGCGAGTAGCTAAAATGCTAATGAAAGATAACCCTGCTATTGCGAAAAAATGGGAGGACTGCGGAAACATGTTCTCCCAGCAAATCGCATATTTCAAGGAACCCATCAATTATAGCTCCATTGGGAAAATACACATCAATACTTATAAGCTCTTCCTGGAAAAGTTTTTCACTGTGCTTTGTAGTGGTGGCCGTATGGGCATAGTGGTACCCAGCGGTCTCTACACCGACCAGGGCTGCGAACCTCTGCGGGAAGGGTTCTTCAATCAGAGTCGTATCGAGTTTCTCTACTGCTTTGAGAACCGCTGGCCTACTGTCTTCACCGCCGTGGATGGCCGTTTCAAGTTCGTTACCTTCGGCACCCAAAAAGGCGGAAAAACCGACCGGTTCAAGTGTGCTTTCATGGAGCACGACCCGGAACGGCTGCCCATTATCGACGCGAGTGCTCTGCAATTGACATTCGAACAGGTCAGGAAATTATCCCCCGACACTTTAAGCATAATGGAGTTTGACAACGAGAGAGAGATAAACATTGCAGCAGCGATATATCACGATAATCCGCTCCTTGGAAACTACCTCAAAGCTAATTGGCAGTCAGCCTTTCAAGACGAGTTCAACATTACACATGATACTGAATTGTTTTTGACTGAAGAAGAGTGTTCAGGGGCAGATGTAACTCCGTTGTGGGAAGGAAAGGAAATCTGGATATTGACTAATGAGTTTGCTGCACCAACAAGATGGATGCTTCGGTCAAACACAAAGATAAAGCCAACAACTCAACATACCAGAGTGGTATACAGATCAGTAGCTTCGAACACAAACGAGCGGACATTGGTTCCTGCTATTATTCCCGCGAGCTTCCCCACAGGTAATTCTGTTGATGCGTGTCCTCTTCTCCCATCTGTTGCCATAAAGGTTGCCGTTATCACAGGATCTTTCGTGATAGATTGGATTCTTCGAAAGAAGGTCACGACAAATTTAAACAAATTCATCACCGCACAATTACCCATATTGGAAGAACTAAAGGACAACAATGCACCGAATATATTCGACTTGATCTTAGCGATGGGTAGTCGCCTGATATGTACGTCTTCAGCCTTCTCTACAATCTGGAATGATTGTTACTCACAGAAATGGAATAACCAAGAATTCTGGTATGACAGCAATGCCCCCATCGACAGCTATGGCCCGGCCCACGAGCAGGAGATCCGCCGCTGCTTGCGGGACGAAGCCAAAAACCTGACTCCCGAATGGGGCCCACACTGCGGGGTGCATGATCGACTTCCCGACCGACGGGACACCGGTGACAGAGCTCAACTCCGTGCCGAGATCGACGCTTACGTGGCCCACCTTTACGATCTTTCGCGGGATGACTTCGCTTACATCCTTGACACCTTTCCGGTGCTCAAAAAGAAAGAGAAAAAGGCCTTCGGCGAGTTCATGTCCAAGCGCAAATGCCTGGAAGAATACGACCGGATAGGGAAAATTATGAATGCGGAATGATGAATGATGAATTTTAAAGAATTAAAAGACATCATCGCGCGGGGTGAAGGTGAGCAGGTAGAGTTTAAACGTTCCACCGGCCAGCGAACCAGTGCGGCCAAGGCAGTCTGTGCCATGCTCAACGGAATTGGCGGATTTGTCGTGTTCGGTGTAACTGACAGGGGCAAGATTGTTGGACAGCAGGTAAGTGCCGGGACGCTTGAAGATATTGCTGCGGAACTCAGGGAAATAGAGCCCCCCGCTTTTCCTGACATTGAAACCGTGGCCTTGAAGCAAGGAACCTCTGCTGTTGTGCTGACAGTCCCGGGGGGAGGGGGACCTTTTACTTTTGACGGACGGCCTTATCTCCGTCAGGGACCGACAACGATTATGATTCCGCGTGAAGAATACGAACGGAGGCTTGTGGAGCGACTTCATGCCACGCGGCGCTGGGAGAATGAGCCGGTGCCGGAGGGCGTTTCCATCAAGGATCTGGATGCCGACGAGATTCAAATTACTCTGGACAATGCTATTCGGCTGGGACGACTCGAAGCCACTGACCGGCGAGACACCAGATCCATTCTCCGTGGTTTGGAACTGATTCACGAAGGCAATCTCCTGAACGCCGCAATAGCGCTTTATGGCAAGACCGACCGTCTCAAGACGCTTTATCCGCAGATGGGTATTCGTCTGGCCCGTTTCCGTGGAAAAAACCGACTGGCCGATTTCTCAGACAACCGCCAATACTGGGGGCACGCCTTTGCACTCCTGCGCCGGGCTGAATCTTTCCTGATGGATCATGTCCCCATAGCCGGGCGGGTTCTGCCGGGGAAAATGGTCCGCGAAGACCAGCCCTGGTATCCGCCAGGCGCCACACGCGAAGCCCTGGCCAATGCCATTTGTCACCGCGACTACACGATACCGGGCGGTGCCGTGGCCCTCGCCATGTACGACGATCATCTGGAAATAACCAATCCCGGCGCCCTGCACTTCGGCATCACACCGGAAAAGCTGGCCAAACCCCATGAATCCAAACCGTGGAACCCTATTATTGCCAATGTCTTTTACCGGGCAGGCATTATCGAGCGCTGGGGCACCGGCACGCTGAACATTATTGACTGGTGCGAGGAAAACGGCAACCCCGAACCCACCTGGCAGGAGCAGGCCGGTTCTGTGTATGTGAAGTTCCTGCCCGCCGTTTTGCCCGATACTCCGGAAGACACAGGGGATGTTGGGACCAAGTTGGGACTAAGTCGGGATCAAGTTCAAATCATCCGCAACCTTCTGAATGATAAAGCTATTACGGATTTGATGGAACTTCTGGGACGAACAAACCGGACCAAGTTCAGGGACCAAGTTCTTAACCCCCTAATCAAGACGGGGTTTGTAGAAATGACCATCCCGGACAAACCCCGCAGCAGCAGGCAAAAATACCGACTTACGGACAAAGGCAGAGAATCGTTGAGGGTAATACTTCCATGAATAAGCAACCGTTTACGAGCGGAAAAAGCGCTAAATATATGCGCGCTCATAAATCTTTCGAGCGCGCACGTAATCGCTCGTATCTTTGAACGGTGGAATGAGAACAACATGTCGAGAATAGCAGAAGTTGTCAAACTGAAATCCGGCTACGCGAATTTCGTGCAGCTGAAAAGCGCTTTTGAGGCGGCCCAGGAGAACGCGGACCGGATGGCCATGTACCGACCGACCAAGGCTCACCGCGTGGCGTTTGAACGTATTTGTCGAGGGCTCTACCAGCCCAACGACAAGAAGTTCTATCTACTCAGCGGCTCGTATGGAACCGGTAAATCGCACCTGTGCTTGATGACGGCGAATGTTTTGAGCCGGTCCAGTGGAGACCCGGAGATTGCCGGTTTCCACGAGAACTATGCCAGGCTCGATCCCGAGAAGGCCAAGCTGCTCAAGAATATCCGCAAGGACGGCCAGTACCTGGTGGCCATCTGTGACTACCACTCGGGGAGGCACTTCGAAGATGTTGTCATGAAAGCGATCTTCGAAGCCTGCAAGGCCAAGGGCCTGAATGCCGGGGTGGAAACGGAGTTTGACGAGGCGGAACGTCAACTGGACGAGTGGGAGAAAAAGGGAGACAAGGGCGGCATCCGCAATTTCTACCAGGACTTTAGCAAAGCACTCGAATCAGTCGCACCTGGCCTCACCGCGGATCAGCTTCGCGCCGGGCTCAAGAACTACGACTCAAATGTGCTTGAGAAATTCCGTGCCGCCTTCAAGGCAATGATGGGAGGCGTTGAGTTTCAGGCCCAGGCCGGCAATCTGATTCCCATACTCAAAAAACTGGTTAAGAGCCAGGCTTTCAAAGAGCGCTTCAAAGGACTGGCAATCTTCTTCGACGAGTTTGGCTTCACCCTGGAAAAGGCAGGCTACTCAAAGGACATCCTGCAGGGATTCATGGAAACGATTTGTAAGAACGAACCGAACGTTCTCTTTGTAGGATGTATTCACAAGGATTTCAAATCCTATGCCGATCGTTTCAGCAAAGACGATGCGGCAGTCATGAGCGCCCGAATCACCCAGGTGGACCTGCTCAACGAAGGAATCGAGGAGATCATCGGGGCCATCGTCGAAACGGATAAGAAGAGCAATGCCTGGAAGAAAGAAATCGCGCCCAAGACGGGCGTCTTTGATCAATTGGTGCCGCCATGTAAGTCACTTGACCTGTTCCCCTGGATCGAAGATGTGAACCGTATTCGCGAACGGGTACTGGAGGATATCTATGGTGTGCATCCCATGGCCCTGTCCTGCTTGCTGAATCTGTCCTCGGAAATCGGTTCGGATGCGCGCAGCACCTTCACCTTTTTCTCGGGCGATGTGGGCGGAGAAAAGGGTTCATACGCGGGTTTTATTGAGAATGCCGAGGTGACGGTGGCTGGCGGGAAGCTGAACCTGTACACGGTGGATCAGCTGTTTACGTTCTTCAAAAAAGAACTCTCGCAAAAGAATCCGGAACTTCGGGAACGGCAGCGGCAGTTTGTCAACGGCTTTTACGCCAGCATGGACGCCCTGCGAAAGGCCGCTGAAGGAGAGCTGCTGGGGTTTCAGGAGGATGAGCGTATCCAGGTTCTCAGAACAATCCTTATCTACCAGCTCTGCCAGATTCCGACGAGCTTGGAAAACATTCAGTTTGGACTGTATTGCTTGAGCAACTCTGAAAAAAACCAGATTAAGCGATACTTGAAGGACCTGGTCAAAAACGGCGCTGTCTTCTTCCGGCAGCAGTCGAAAACCTATGAGCTGGCCGCAAGCACCGGCCAAGACCCCTATGATCTGATTGAGCGCTTTGTTGCCGACACCAAATTGCATCCATCGGACACGGTGGCAGCTTTCCTCGAAGAATCCGGCGAAAAGCGTCTCTCGGAATATTCCGAAGCCAAGGGATACAACCTGCCCTTTGGGGAGGACAAACGCTTTCGTACCCGTTTTGTACGAGCGAAGGATCTCGGGGATGCGCTTTGGGAGGAAATCCGTACAGACTATGAAGAGAGCCGTAACAAACCTGCGAAGAGCTTTGAAGGAACGCTCGTCTATGTACTGTGCGAAGACGAAGGAGAGATCAATGTGGCAAGGGAGGCGGCCAAGACCATTTCGGATGACAATGTGGCCCTGGCTGTGCCGCACGCACCTCAGCCCTTTACTGAAACCCTGCTTCGAGTGAAAGCATGCCGTCATTATCTGCCGCCAAACGAGGCGGAAAAGATAAGCGCCCAGACCGAGTCACGGCTGCGGGATATCTTTGAGAACCCCGAAGACGGATACCTGCCGACGCTGCATCGCGTGTTTCGAGACACCATGGAGGGCAGCGGAGCCTGCTGGTATTGGCAGGGAGGGAAAGTCCTGGTGGATAAACCCAAGCAATCCCACAAACCCGCGGACATGCTGTGCGACGAGCTGTTTAAGAAACGCTGCCGTATTAAGCACCCGGATCTGAATTTCTGCCACGACGAAAAATGGCGCACCGGGAAGAACATGGCTTTGAAGCAGGCCGTAGGCGTTTTGCTGGAAGCAGAAAGGGTTCTGATTGATAACGGGAACCCTGACAATCACGGCCAGAAGAGGTACCTGGAAAAAGTTCTGCTGAAAGGCGCAGGGGCCCTCAAGAAAGCCGGTTCAGAAGGTGTGGTTTCATATTTCGCGTGCGAGACCGATCCTGCCAAGCTCCACGATGATTTTCCGGTCTTCAAAGAACTGTGTGATCGGCTGTCAAATCTCAATCCTGGGGAAATGTTCTCGGTTGGCGCTTTTCTTGAGGATGCAAAGGATGCGCCTTACGGCGTTGGTGGTACACCTTTGATGCTATCGCTGGCTCATGTCATTCGGGCCTATGGCGAGCGATTGATTGTGTACAAAGACTCCACCAGGATGGTGGAGCAGCCTCTTCGGTCCTATGACGATTTGGTTAAGATCGTGTCAGACCCTGCCGCCAAGACAGTCTTTGTGGTCCGTGATATTTCACAGGCCCAAATCACCCTCATCGATCTGGTCGCCAAAGCAGTTGACGCACCGCCGCTGAAGCATGGCGAAACCCGATCTCTTAACTCCGCCTTTGAGAAGCTCAAACAATGGTGGAGCGGTTTGCCAGCTGTTGCCAAAGTGATTAGCCTGTATGAAAAAGATCGACAGGCTCGTTTGAACGCGCTCAAGAGTCTGATGGACGGATTGACCGGCAGCGTGGACCGATTTGATTTCATGCTCGAGCAATTGCCGGCGGTTTACAGTGGCGGTCCGGTTGGGGACACCCTCACAGAAAAGGACGCCAAAACCATCTGTGATGCCTTTGCCCAGGATGTGACACTTCTCAACTCGGGCGAACAGATTGCACAAGGCCAAGTGGCGCAGGCTGTTTGTGATATCTACGGTGCCAAAGGCGACATGATCGAATGTGAAAATGTGGTTAGTAAATGGTACGCAAACTTGAACCCAAGCCAACGCGATCCACACAAGTGCGACCATGAGGATGCGAAACAGTTCCTTGTGCGCCTGGCCGATCAGTCCGTCAGTTTCAGTACCAAGATTGTTAATCTTCTGTCGAAGGATTACGGATTTGGAGCGGTAGCGGAGTGGACATCGCTTCACATCAAGCACTACGCAGCCAAACTAAAACAGGCCAAGGCAGAGATCGATAAAGCCAAGCCGGTCGTCTATAGTCCGGCTGTTGATGAGGGCGTGCATGAAATTCGGGAATCACAGGAGATGTATGTCGAAATCCCCAAAGGGGCAGCTCGATTGATCTACACCCTGGATGGAAGCGACCCCCGTCACTCGGATAATGCCCAAACAACCGACAACAAGCTTGATCTGATCAGTCTTCTTGAAGACCGGCCCAATGTGAAGATAAAAATGCGGGCCGTGGACCAGGACGGCAATGCCAGCGATCTTGTCAGTGTCGAGCTGGTCAGCAAGGAACGAAAATACGAGATACAGGTGGACTCGAAACTCTTCGGTGAGAAGGAAGCGACGTTTAAGTGCCCGGATGACACGGAAGGGTTAGTGGCCGTCCTTAAATCCGTAATCAGCTATGGAGTGAAAAGGAAATTGCTGAGTAAGGGCAGGGCTCAAAAGATTGAAACGCTATTGAGTGACTTGAATAAGGATAAATGAGGAGCTGGTGTGTGACTGTGGAAGATAAAAAGCAGGTATCGGTCAGCTATATCGGAGATCTGGCTCACACTCCTCCCGATGACGTCCTTTTGGTAGAGCGTGATGAGGATTATGTGCGGGCGTGCCAGGAGTTATCACCCAGAGGGTCATCGGGTGCCGGTCTGAAAGTGTGGGTGCGTTCAAAGAACCACTTTGCCTGGCTGCGGGATTTCATCGAGCAGATTGGTTGCCACTCCATTTTCAAGGAAATGACGGCCCGCCTGGTATTGGCTGAACAGTGGAATGTGCGGGTGCGTGATTGGCTGACCGATGCAGATGTTCTCGAACAGAGCCTGTTGGAGATAGAGGTTGATTCTCAGAAAGAACAGACGAGTTTCACCAATCGTTTACTGATACATCTCCTGGGCCCTGCATTTCAATCTGATATTCTCAATACGACAGACCTCGTCGATGTGATCAAAGCGCTCGTTAGTGATGACGCGAAAGCCGCATTCAAGCAATACCCTGTACTGTATCGCTGTTTAGAAACCAAATGTGAAAATTGGGCGGGGGGTAGTAATGAGACATGGGTTAAAGATATCAGCAACCGGCTTTATGAAAATGCAGGCGAAATCTGGCAGTGGCTCAGCCTATGGGCCTGCCTGCACGGCTACCCCGAGAAGCTGCTGGAATACGTGCTGGCTCCAGAGCAGGTTCTATTTGTACGGAAGATCCCTGCTGAGGGGGTTTACGATTTGCCCCTGGAGCCCACGGCCAGGGAACAGATACTGACCCAGGTTGAACTGCTTTTTGAAGAAATACGGAAGCAAGTAACTTCAAGCGATGAGTTTCAGAAAGTCGTGGGATGGACTTCCGGAAGGCTCTTTCAAGAATATCATTTTGTTTCAAGAATTCTCAAAGGCAATCTTTTTTCTCCAACTAAAGAAGACGTTCAAAAGGTCCAGGCCAAGTTCAGGTCTTGTCCCGGTGTGAGTGAAAACAAACTGAATTCCCTCCGCTACTATGTCATGCCCAGCCGCCCAGCCCTGCTCGGGCCGGAAGAAGAATGGAGTAGCGTTGAGTGGATTCGATGGACAACGGAGGAATATGCCCCGTACCGCACCTGGCAGGTTCATAACGGCCATTATGATGAAGAATTAGAGAAAACAGTAGCACGCTTTTCAGAATGGTTTATTGAGGAATATGCGTCCATCCACAAAGATTCAAACCTCAGCCTGATTCACTGCTTGAGAATCCTCTCATCGAGCGGTTCGGAAGACGAATTGTCGATCATCCTCCTTGTTGATTGCCTTCCTTTGACTTTTGTAAGCCTCCTGGACGACGCGCTTCGAAACGTCGGCTTTAGTCGGCATGATTTACATTATCGTTTCGCAGCGTTGCCGACCATTACGGAATACAACAAACCTGTTCTCCTGAGCGGAGAGTGGCAGAATGATGCAGGGAATTACGAGGCCATTCTCAAGGCGCGTGCAAAGGCCGACTGGAACAACAAACAGGTTGTATACCTGAACAACCTGAAGGCGATGTCCGAGATGGCGGCTCCGCAGGAGGCTACCATCGTCCTTCTTAATTTCCTAGACGGGGATGAGCTGCTTCACTCTGACGTGGAATCAAAAAACACATCGCATGAGCAGGAGTTGCATCGTCTCTTTGCACGTATGGCGGAGTCTGTAAACAGGCTGTCAAAGGAGTGGGCCGGGCCAAGGGAGCATTTCAGCGTTTATGTTGTAACGGATCACGGTGCCTGCCGCATTCTTGAAGAAGAAAAACGGTCTTTCGATTCTACGGTCGTCAATAAGCTGTTTCCTGACGAGAAGCACCGGTTCGCAGCGGTAGACGAAAAACAAGTGGATGATATTCCTGACAACCTGTGGGCATTGGGGCATAAATTCAAGCAGCCCTTTGTGTCGGATGACAAAATATTTTTCTTACCCAAAGGCCACAATACCGTTCGCCAGTCCGGCAGAGCAAAGGGCTACCTGCATGGGGGGGGTACCCCGGAAGAGGTTATCGTTCCAACAGCTATATACAAACTGGTAAAAGCTGCCTGGAAAACGCCTGCTGCGCGTTTTCTTAACCTGGACTTGGTAAAAGAAACGGGTAGGGCCAAATTCTATATCCAACGAGTCGTGACTCTGAAGGTTGAGATACAGAACCCGAACGCTATGGACATCCGTATTCTTCGAGCCAGTGTAACGTCCCCTGAAACTGACCTCAAGACTTGTGAAGTTGCGGTAGTACCGGCTGGAAGCGTGAACGCCCTTCAAATGAGCTGCTATTTCAAGAAAGTGGCTTTGGGGGAAAAGAGTCTGGAAATCGAGATCGCATATGAAGTATCCGGCGAACAGCACACTCTTTCCCTCACGCTTGAATGTGAATTCAAATCAGCCATGGCGGGCGGGTTCAGTTTGAGAGACCTTTGATGGAGGCAAGAAAAAACATGATGTCATTTGAATGCAAAGCAAAAGACTATTACGGCGAGGTCGTTATCAACAAAGGTCTCATGGGAAAGGCCGGATTCGGCGCTCGAGCGATTCCCGTCTACGTTGGCGAATGGATCATCAGCCAGTTCATGGACGGAGATGAACTTACGGATGACGGCAGAACCGAGATTGTCAATACGATCTCAAAATACTTACCGCAAAAAGCGGACAAGAATATGATCCTGAATCGCCTTATGGAGCAGGAAGAGGTCCGCATTCTGGATGACTTTCGGGTCAACGTGAACCTGGAGCGCCACACGCACGATCTGAGCATTCCGCTGCTGGATGTCAGCAATGGGATGGTGCAAAAGGATATCATTGACAACAACCCCATGCTCCTAAAAACGGGCATGTGGGGTCTGGGAACATTGCGGTATGTGCCCCCTGACGGCGAGGACGTGAAGAAAGGCCAAATATGGATGGTCGAATTCAAAGCGTTCCAAACCCCAGGGGTTGATTTAGACTATTTCCGGGATTCACGTAAACACTTCGATATAGATGAGTGGATAGACCTCTTGGTATCGAGTTGTCAATTCAATCCCGACGTTCACCGGTTGTCGCAGAAACTCTTGCTTCTCAGCAGAATAATCCCCTTGGTCGAGCCGAGGGTCAATATTACAGAACTGGCACCGAAAGGTACTGGGAAGTCGTTCGTGTTCGATAATATCAGCCGATATGCAGCCGTGATACCAGGCGGGAAACTCTCGGCACCTGCTTTGTTTTTCAACAGCAACACAAAGCAAATCGGTCTCATTCCACGATATGATGTTGTTGTAGTCGATGAAATCCAAAAGATTCATACCGATGCGTCCGGCGAGGCCATGGCGGCTCTCAAGATGTATCTTGAAAGCGGCAGATATCGCAGAGCAACAGGAGACCTGGGAACGTCAGAGTCCGGCTTTGTGATGCTCGGCAATATCACGCTGAGTGTCAACCGGTTGCCGCTGTATGAAAGCGACGGGATATTTAAGGAACTGCCGACCGCCCTTCAGGAATCGGCCTTCATAGATCGAATCCACGGGCTGATTGAAGGGTGGTTCATGCCGCGTGTGTCCAGGAACACGCCCTCAAGAACGCTTGGATTCAAGGGAGATTTCTTTAGCGAGGTGTTACATGAGCTGCGTGTCGACCTGCGGTACGCGGACTATGTCTCACGAAGTTTGCACCTGCCGCAATGTGAGGATATGCGCGATAACAAAGCTATCGCTCGGTTGGCCGAAGGATATCTAAAGCTGCTTTTCCCCGACCTTGAACTAAGTGAAGAAGAATTCATTTCATACTGTGTGAATCCTGCAGTTCGGATGCGGCAGCAAATTCGGGATGAATTGTCAAAGATCGACCAGGAGTACAAGTGGGTAACGATCAAGAGCGAGAGCCCTGACGACTTTCAGCTGTCTCATCCAGATGAACGGCCGAATCCCGAACAAGAAGCGCAGAAGGTCGATCCATTGTCACCAGATCGAAGTCCCGAAGAAAAGACTCTGGACCTGGTTGAGGGGCAGAGGGGAATCTCGTATGAAAAACTCTTCCTTCCCTATCTCAAGGGTGCAAAATCAATCAAGATATGTGATCCATACATTCGGTTGCAGTATCAAATCTACAATCTTATGTCTTTCTGCGAGATGCTGGACCCATCGGAAGGGACATTGAAACTCGACCTTGTGACGGCATGTGATTCTTACCTGGAAACTGAGCTGAAAGACAAGCTCAATGAATTGAAAAAGGGACTAAGCCGGGATCATATCGAGTTTGATTATGTTTTAGAGGACAACCTCCATGATCGATGGATAGAAACAGACACAGGGTGGAGAATAATCTTGGGCCGTGGCCTGGATATGTTCCAGAAACCGGAGGACAAATTTACCCTGGGCTTCATGGATCAAACGAAACGGAAATGCAAGGCAACAACGATCACGTATACACGAGCAAAGGCAGTGCTGTGATGAATTGTCGCTGCAGACAGCTAATTGAATGGCAGTTGGAAACCCAGCCGGAATTCCTGAAGCAGCTAATGTTCACCGACACAACAGCCCGAGCATTTTTTCCATTTCGCCTGGCGCACGTCTCCGGGAAGCACCTAGTATCTCTCTCACCTCGCTTGGCCCTGTCCTCCTGAAAAATGTCGTCCACCTTGTACAGCAACGACTTACAGAATCCTTGAGTAAGTGCTCTACTG
This sequence comes from Acidobacteria bacterium AH-259-O06, assembly GCA_027717865.1. GTDB lineage: Bacteria > Acidobacteriota > UBA6911 > RPQK01 > JADFOI01 > JALLOL01. The sequence continues at coordinate 25,453 of JALLOM010000002.1, forward strand.
GCGGAGAAAGTCGAAAGGGCTGCGAGGTCGGCCCCCCATACCGAAGGAGATGAGGGATACGATTCGTAAGCTGAGCCGGGAGAATCCTTTGTGGAGTGCCGAACGCATCCGAGATACCTTACGATTGCTTGGCTATGATCCTCCTTGTAGTGACACCATCCGCAAGTACATGGTCCACTTTTTGACAGCGCGATTGCGGAAATTAAGCGTCAAGCAGACAACTAACTCCTGATTCAGCCGAAAGATGTGATTGTGGTTATGATTTTGAAAAAGGAACCGTTGAGTACTCGTACCACAAGCGGGAGCTTCCGAATGAACTAAATGTCCATTGCCTGTGTGGGACACCTCTGGGCCAGCCTGGAATATGGCCTTCCATTCACCAATGGCCTACCATTCCGCGGAGGGAGAAGGGCGCTTCGCTTCCAAGAAGGACACACCAATCAATCGTTGTATGTCTTCAAGTATTTCGCGCCGGGCTGGAGTTTCTTGATCACAATCCAGTAGATGGTGTACGGCCGGTCGTAGATTTGGTAAAAGGGGACCAAGGTGACGTCTTCCGGTCTGCCCACGTTCTGGGTGCGAAACGTCAGCGGCTGGTCCTCGACCGGAACAATCCACTCGTTTGGATCCCCTTCGTCCACGAACAGATCCGGCACTTCGGCCAGAAGATCCTCAGGCCTGGCATCCCGGTTCCCGAAGATCACATCCTGGCTGAGTTTGTCCTCAGCGAGCCGGCCAGCCAAAACCAGAGGACCGTACATGATGGCGGCCAGGTTCAACTCGTACCTGTGACCCCTCTCGGCGTGATACAGGACATTGTAGTTCTTTCGAGGATTGAGATTCTGCATCGAGGCCAGATTGTCCGCATCCGGTAGTGGGGCCATGTGAAAGGTCATCGGCAGGGTCACTTCCACCTGATCGTTGTTGCTCCAGATTCTCTCCAGCCTCAGATAGGACTGGGGCTGGGCATCGACCTCCTGTTCCACCCCGTTAATCTTCAGCGTCACTCCCTTGGTTGCCCAGTAAGGAACCCGTATTCGCAGAACCATCTGTTGAGACTCTGGGGTGCTCAAAGTGAGTATCGTTTTTCCTTCGCGAGGAAAAGGAGTTTCTTGACGAAGCGTGATTTCTCTTTCCTGCCAGCTCAGTTCAGAGGGAATAAAAAGATTGACGTAAATACCCTGATCATCATGAAAATAGATGCTGTCCCCATACTCTGCATGATTTTCAATTCCTGTTCCCGTGCAGCACCAGAAAGCATCCCGGGGGGTGTTGAAGACCTTCCAATGCCCCGGCTTGAGTGAGCAGAAGTAAAGCATCATCCCGTTTTCAGGATTTTGTGAAGCCAGAATAGCGTTGAACAACGCCCGCTCGTAATAGTCCGCGTAGCGGGCCTTCGGATTCCAGGTGAAAAGATGCTTCGTCAACTTGAGAAGGTTGTAGGAGCAGCAGGTCTCCGCTGTAGAAGCTCCGATTTCACTGGCCAGTTGATCCGGCCCGGTCCTCCAGTGCTCGTAACTGCTCGTCCCTCCCGTAGCAAAAGTGCGATGCTGGGTGATCGTTTCCCACGCAAAAGACGCGATGCGTTCATAGTAAGGATCTCCTGTAACCTCATACTCTTTAGCGGCTCCCACGAATTTTGGGATTTGTGTATTGGCATGGAGCCCTTTCAGCTCATCCCTGCCATCGGCAAGCGGCTTAAAGATCCGCTGATGGTCAAATCGCTTCGCCATTAACAGATGGTCCGGATCTTTCGTGACCTCATAGAGCCGGGCAAAGATGTCATTCATTCCTCCGAATTCGGTTTCCAGAATGTCCTGCATGTGCACTTCTGCCAGGGGATCGGTTCGATTCTTGGCCCACCGGGCCATGTTCTTCAGGATCTCCAGAGCCTGTTCGTTGTCCGAATGCAGATACACATCCAGCAGACCTGCCATAACCTTGTGAAGCGTATACCAGGGGGCCCAGACGGCTTCTCGGGCTTCCAGACGGTCAAAGAACTCTTCCGGAAAGGCACTCAGATAGCCATTCCCATGAGCCTGCTGGCACTTGGCCAGTTCCCGCATGAGAAGATCGAGCTGGACCTTCAACGGCTCATCCCCGCTGCTGGCAAACATTTTCGCCGCTGCGGAAAGGTAATGACCTACAAAGTGACCTCTCAGCTCTCGGGCTTCCCACCCACCCAAAGGCCTGGCCGTGGAGGGAAAACCGGCCGTCTTGCGGAACATGTGGAGAAGTTCGTCCGCATCAAAGGTGTGGAGATACTGCCGGTCCAGTTCCATGGCGTCCCTGAAAGGGCTGTCCAGAAGCCGCACCTGTTTCAGATCAAAGGCGTGCACGGCGGGCTCCACCGCAGTAATTCCCAAAGACATCTCACGGTCAGCCGCAAGGTCCTCCGAACCTTGGGAGCATCCCACCAGAAACAGGGTTCCCACAAAAAACATTCCGGCATAGAATTTTTCCCCCATAAATAATTTACCCGACATTCCTCATATTAACTTCGACGGAATACCCATGGTACAGTTACTCAAACTCGATGGAAACAGCCTGTCCGCGAAACTCGATCAAGCGGCTCTCGCCGGTGGTTACAAGGCGGACGCGAATTTGCCGGGAGGGCTGCAATAAGCGGGACCCTGGAGCGAGTCTCAACTCGAGCCGCTTTTCCTCGTCCCTCCAGTCACACTGCAGTCTCATGAACTCTCCCTCGCGGAAGTCGAATGTCATGCCATCATCCTCGTATACACTTGCCGTGCCGTCACTGCCCGGGTACACCGAGAGAGTAATCGGTCCGTTCACCTCTTCCGCAGTGTATTGCTTCACGGGACCCGTCGGAATGATGGCACCACTTCTGACATAGAGCGGCGTCGTTTCAAGATCCACGTCACGTGTCACTTCCCTTCCGCCCTGCAGTTTTTCCCTCGTCCAAAAATCATACCAATGTCCCTCCGGGAGATAGACTTCTCGAGATGTGGCGCCTTTTTCGAAGACGGGAGCGACGAGGATATCCCGCCCCCACAGATACTCGTCGTCACGGAGAACCCCACGGGGGTCGTCCGAGTAATGGAGCCAAAGAGGCCGCATGAGCGGCATGCCGGTGTCCGTCGCTTCACGGGCGGCTGAATAGATGTATGGCAGCATGCGGTAACGGAGTTCAAGATACTTCCTGCAGATGGGCTCTACCGTAGGGTTGCTGAGTTGACTCACCTGTATGGGCGTTTTACCCTCCGGGCTGCGCTGTTCCATTTCATCCGGACCCAACACGCCCGTATTCCAACCCCACGGAAGATGCGTGTACCAGGTTCTGCCATGTGCTCGGAACAGCGGGCTGAAGGACATGAACTGAAACCATCGGAGGTAAAGCTCAGCGGTGTACTCTTTGGTGGGGTAAAAGCCCCCGATGTCAGTGCCCCAATAGGGGACTCCGCTCAAACCGGTATTGAGGGCGATGGGCAACTGATTTCTCAAAGTTTGCCATGTTGACTCGTGGTCTCCTGACCAGGTCCAGCCTCCATGGCGCTGCATGCCGGCATAGCCCGTGCGATGCAACGCGTAGGGCCGCTGGTTGGGGCGCTCCACTTGTGGCCCCTCCCAGTACATCTGAATCCGCGCCAGCCGTGACTGGACCGGGAGGTTTTCGCCAGCATCGGGCCACCACCCATCGATACCCAGTGGATAAAAGGGACGATGCCGACTCCAATAATGCCGCACCGCGTGGTCATCTGGCTTCCCGCTCTGATCGTGCACGGAGCCATACAGGCGGCGGGGGGGAAAGGTTGCGTGAAGAACGACGCGGAAGTTCAGCTGCTTGAGTGTTTGGATCTGTTCCTTCGGATTCGAGAAAACGTGAGGGTTGAATTCGAGGGAGTCGTGTCCCAAGTTCCAGCCCGAGGGACACCAGCCTGTACCAAGGTAAATCAAAGCGTCACATGGCAGCTTCTTTTCACGAAAACTCTCTGCCACCCACAGGACTTCCGCAAAGTCTTTGAGTGTGCGATGAGACTGCTGATATCCCAAAGCCCAAAGCGGGGGCATGCTCGGGTGACCGGTGAGATCGGCATATTCGCTCATGAGTTCTGTCGGCTGTCCAAGCACGATAAAGAAATCGAGCGGTAACAAGTCGGCCTCGGGCTGCGGCGTGAACTTTCCGCTTTCCCGGGAAAGATCAATCCTTCCCTCAGGCCGATGAAAGAAGAGGCCCCAGCCGGCAGCGCTGACCAGCCAGGGAATGGGCATACGTCCCGCAAAGGTCCTGAGCTGGTAGGCGCCGTGGCGATTGACCATGGGGTAGGCATGGCCCCGGCGGTTGAACTGCGGCCCGCCCATCCCCAGGCCGAAAACGGGATGCTCGCCAAGCGCAAATGACAGCGAGCCACTCTGCGCATCGATTCGGATCTCCTGCCGCAATTCTCCCTGTGAATCCTCGACACGGAGAGCCAACGGTGCGGTTGTCACCCGAACAGAGTTGCCGCCCATGCGAAACACATCTGAGTACCCTTCCAGTGCCGAGCGCGAAACATAGCTTGGGTCCGGCCAATTCCGATCCACCAAAACCGGCTCACTCGGCACAGGCTGGGCAGTCAGGCTGCTGTCCAGGGGGGTGAAGCTGACGCGGAGCGTTTTCTCATTCACTTTCGTGAGGCTAAGCTCAACCGGAGTTCCCCCTATCTCGAGTGGCGGCATCTTGGCCACCGATTGGGCGAAACTGCACATCACGGCAAAGGCGGCTCCACAGATGAACTTCAGTCCGAAAAAAACAGCATCTTCCGCTTTTCGAATCAACATCATTCCGCACCTCCATCTGTTACGCTTCCTGGAAAGCAAGGAAAGACTTCCCTGCAACCTCCAAGAGATTGGCAAAAGGGTAGAGCCTGAGGTGAACTTCTTTCTAAGGTACGGAAATTGGGTAGCATTTCATCGAAGTCCCTCCCTCTGTAAAAAATTACCCAATTATAATCTGTTCACCAGCGAAATCGGAATGCTCTTTTTTAGATTACCACTCCGGATGCGCCGGCTGTGGAGGGTTAGAAGGCAATGTCAACGGATGGCCGTATATGGGAAACCAATTAATAGATGGGTCCATTTAACCTACCATACGTAGGCAGATTCACTCCCCCGTCGGCACCAGCCGCTTGTATTTTGAATTACTGAAAAATCAGCGCTACCTCGATGTTGTCAATCTAAGCTGCAGCCGCGTGACGGATGTCTCAATTCATGAGGACGAGGCATTTCAGGCCATTGCATCTCGCGCAGATCCTCCCTTTGGGTTAGGATGTTAATTCGTCCGGCCGGAACAGTAAACGGCACGTGATCTGCGAGCAAATATGCCCTTCGCATCGGAACAATTGAAGACCCTCATCCTGAGCTGGCTGCCACTGGCCATTGGCCTTGCTTTCACCACATACCCGGCTTTGTCTCAATCAACCCCTTCTGAGGAGTCGGTCCAGCTCCGGGGAGTACCTCTTGGCCAAGTTGTCGTCCAGGATCAATTCTGGAGTCCCCGCGTGGAGACCAACCGGAGACGTAGTCTGGAACATCAGTACCAGCAGTGTGTCGACACGGGTCGGATCGCCAATTTCGAGGTTGCTGCCGGGTTAAAGGATGGTCAGTTCCAGGGACGCTTTTACAATGATTCGGACGTGTATAAGTGGATTGAAGGTGCTTCCTATTCACTGACCACCCATCCGGATCGGGAACTGGAGAAGAAGTTGGACGAGGTCATTGCCAAGATCGCTGCCGCCCAGGAAGAGTCCGGTTATCTCAACACTTTCTTTCAGCTGGTGGACCCTTCCGCCAAGTGGACCAGTCTGGGGCGCCTGCACGAACTCTACTGTGCTGGACATCTCATCGAAGCCGCCGTGGCGCATCATGAAGCCACGGGGAAGCGCTCCTTGCTGGACGTGGCCATCAGATTTGCCGATCACATTGACTCCATCTTCGGAGCAGGCAAGCGGGACGGCACCGGGGGCCACGAGGAGATCGAGCTGGCTCTGATCAAGCTGTTCCGGGTGACGGGTGAGGAAAAATATCTGCGCCTGGCCGGGTTTTTCCTGGACCAGCGCGGTCAATCGCCCTCCTTTTTCCAGCGGGAATATGAGCGGTTGAAGGTACGTCCCTCCAAACCTTTTTCGTTCAAGGGAGAGATCCTCAATTCCCGCATCATCACCGAACAGCGATTCATGCAAGACAGTAAGTTTGACACGCGCTACACACAGGATCATCTGCCAGTTCGTGAGCAGAGCACGGTGGAAGGGCACGCCGTCAGGGCCATGTATCTCTTTTCCGGCATGGCGGACGTGGCCTATGAGACGGGCGACACCGGTCTTCTGGCGGCGCTGCGCCGCCTGCACCACAACGTCACCCAGCGCCGCATGTATGTGACGGGCGGCATCGGGCCGTCCAAGAACAATGAGGGGTTCACCGGGGATTATGATCTTCCCAACGATACCGCCTATCAGGAGACCTGCGCCTCGGTGGGAATGATCTTCTGGAATTACCGAATGCTCAACATGACCGGAGACGACCGCTACGCAGACGTCATGGAGAGAGCACTCTACAACGGCATGCTGGCGGGAATATCCCTGTCCGGGGACCGCTTCTTCTATATCAACCCGCTTTACAGTTCCGGAAAGGAAGATGCCAGGGTGAGCCGGGGGCGGTTTTCCCTCAGGCGCCAGGCATGGTTTGACACGGCCTGCTGTCCCACCAACCTGGCCCGATTGTTTCCCTCCCTGGGGAAATACATTTACAGCCGGTCCGAAGACAACTTGTGGGTCAACCTTTACATTGGCAGTCGCCTCACCACCGAAGTGGCTGGCCAAACAGTCCTGTTGGAGCAGCAGAGCCGTTATCCCTGGGACGGCAGGATGATGTTTCGGGTGAAGGGCCGCAGCCAGAGACGATTCTCTCTGAATCTGCGCATACCGGGCTGGGCACGAACTTGGGCCATCCGGGTCAATGAAGCAACGGTCTCTCCGCCGATGCTAAAAGGATATGCCCGGCTACAGAGGGCCTGGAAGGATGGGGATACGGTCGAGCTGACATTGCCCATGCCGGTTGAGCGTGTGGTGGCACACCCCCTGGTGGTGCAAAATCGAGGCAAGGTGGTGTTGCGCCGGGGACCGCTGGTGTATTGTCTGGAGCAAAGGGACCATGAAGTGGATCTTGATGAAATTGTCCTGCCGCTCTCGACGCGGCTGGAGACTCATTTCGAGCCCGGGCTGCTCGGGGGAGTCTCCGTGATCAGCGGATCTGCCCGTACTCGGGGACAGAGCCAAGGACAGGATCAGCTGTATCGACCGTTGTCGGACGAGACCCCGAAAGAAATCAGGATCAAAGCCATTCCCTACTATGCCTGGGCCAACCGGCAGCAGGGTAAAATGACCGTCTGGGTCGATTCCAGCCCCTGAGATCCCGGATTTCAGGACTTGGATGTGTCGTAGGCAACAGCCAGAGCCGAAGGAGATTCAAGCATGATTTTGAGACGGGCAGAGATTCTGATGGGGTCGACGCTTCTCGGTCTTTCCGACCATGAAGTCGCCTTTCCTCGATTGGGTAGAAGAAATTTCCCCTAAATGATAAGCCTACAGGGAGTTGAAGGCAATCTTAAGTGGATTTATGTTAAATGGGACGAACAGATGGGGCCATTCTACCCACAATATTCAGCCTGAAAGTAGCGGTCACTCCCCCCTTCGGCACCACGCGCTTGAGTTCTTGGAACCAGTTGAGGACGACGGTGATGGCTTGAGCGGCACCCGCCATCACTTTCAAAACCGGAACGGGTCAGCTCTGGATCGACCAACGGGCTTGACGCAGAACGGCTCGCGGCAGGTTGTCCGTCATGTTGTACCAAGCTTCATCGCGGCCTCTGGTGTCGTAATGGGCTAAGTCACCGCGCGGGCTTCCCCTCAACTCGTACCACACCGTCAAAAGCGAGCCGTCGGCGAGCTCCACCGTCGAGGGATAGCCCAGATCGCTCGAAGTCCCGTCCCCGGAAATGATCATGGCGTTGGACCACGTCCGGCCATGGTCTTTGCTCAAGCGTGCCTGGTTGCCAAGCGGCTGGCGGCGGTGCCCGTAGCTCATGAGCAGCCGCCCGTCGCGCAGCCGCAGCAGGTGAGAAGGAAAACCCCACACCCCGATCGGATGTGGCGTCGACCAAGTTCTGCCGGCATCGTGGGATTCACTCTGAAGCGTTTCCCGTTCATTGACTTTGTTGTGATTGCGGATCTGGGCAACGATGCTGTGGTCGGCGGCTTCTACGGCGTGCAACTCGTGATAGTTGTCTAGGCTGTCACCGGGGCGCGTCGGAATGTCCGCGAGCCAGCGCCAGCTCTGTCCATCATCCGTTGACTCGCACACACCAATCTGTCCAGCCCTCTGACCGCTCCGACCGTACCAGAACATCTTGCCGGCGTACAGCAGACGGCCGTCGGAAAGCTGAATCGGCCCGTGGGGACTGTTCACTGGACAGCGATAGCGTGCCGACCACGACTGTCCCCCGTCGGTCGAGCGGATCATCCAACTGCCTAGCTCGATTTCCCGTTGTGCTGGGTCAAGCCGACGGTGCGCCGCCTGCCAACGGCGAAGCTTTTCCTCCGGCCAGGCCTTTTCTGTTCCCGGTTTCATCTCCGTCGCTTCTTTGAGTCTCGATTCGTAGGCCACTGAAGTGAAAGTGGTCACCAACAGTGAGCCCCTACTCGTTTCCACCACACCGGTGTCGCGATCATCGATGGGGCCGTCGATCAACACCCGTGGAAAGCTCCAAGTGCGGCCTTCGTCCTTCGAACGCATCAGCTCAACTCGCCCGAACGGACACACGTGGGCCTCTCGTCCCCCGGAGCACACCACCAGCAGCTCGCCGCTGCGCCGGCGCGCTACTGTCGGCCAGCCATGATACAGGGAAGGTTGCTGACTAATAACAGTTGTAGTTTCAATGGTGGCACGCGGGGCGGCATGGGCTCGCCGGTTCATGGTGAACACAAGCCCGGTTGCAGCAGCACAGCTCCTACTCAACATCCTCCGTCGACTGATTAAACCTGGCATCAACTTCTCCTCGGATCCAGCCCGAATCCACGACGATAACGCTATTATCTATCGGCTCCGGCCCTTGGGCTCCAACTCAGCAATGTCGAAGCGGTAGAAGGTAATCTCGCCGTAACTGGGAGCTGCGCCCTTGGCTGTTTCTACCAACAGGCCGATTGTGCCGTCGGCCAGACGTTGTAGAACCGAGTAGGCGGCAAATCCGCTGTTGAATTGAACCGGATTGATGAAAGTCTTGCCTTCGTCGTAGCTGCTCCAGACCGTGATATTGTTGCGGTTGAGGCCGTTTTCACCGCGCGCCCCAGAGAAAAGGATCCGATCTTTTTCGTGCCTGGCGCGTTTGGCGGAGTAGCGGACCATCGAGCCATCTACTTGTGTAATGGGGATATCGTCCGGATTGTCGGGTCCCCACGTGACTCCACCATCTGTGCTGATATGGCGGCGGCGGAAATTGCCGTCATTTTGCCGCGCGTCCAGCAACACTCTGCCGTCGGTTAGCTCGACGACTTCATCCTCGTTGGCATCAGGTCCAGGTGTGACGTTGCCGACTTGCCAGGTGTTACCGTGGTCGTCGGAATAAAAGACAAACGTCTCGACAGTAGCTGGTCCTTCTGGCGTGCTGGAACCGCTCCGCTTGGCCGGAATGATGAGACGGCCGTTGCGCGACGCCTCTTCATCCTGCCATTGGAGTTGGATGCCGTTCCCCGGACCGGGTTCGGCTTGCCGCCAATAGAGTCCATCGCTGGTTTCGTGCGGCTCGTCCGGATACACAACTTGTTTGCGATCCGACCATGTCTTGCCATTATCGGTACTGCAACGGACCCACACAACCTGGTTACCGTCATCGGGGTCGGCACTTTGGCCGTGTTTCACGGTACGCGGCCCAAGGTCCGGCCATTGCCCGTAGAACAAGAAGACCGTCTTGGTCTCCGCATCGAGCACCGGCGTCGGGTCACCGAAGTCGACCAAATCACCGTTGGCACGGAATCCGGAATCGATCACGACCATCGGCTGCCAGGTTCGGCCGTTGTCGGTACTCCGCCGCATGACCAAATCGATGGGGGCGTTCTCATCGCGACGCGGGTCACTGCCGTCTCCGCGCCGCCCTTCGGCAAAGGCCAATACCGAACCGTCCTGCGCGACGATCATGCCCGGAATGCGAAATGTGTGGTAGCGGTCCTTCTGGGTGACATAGCTTCCCTTGGGGGAAACAAATGGTTCCGTAACCGAAATAACTTCGGCGGCTGCCTGGAAATGTGAGATCCACGTCGCCAGAAAGACCAGGGTCACGATACCAGGAACATGTGTACTCGATCGCGTCCCACCCTCGCCGAGCTGGTCTATAATCTTGTCGTGCGAAATGATCAGGTCGACCATCGGACCCTCCCCAGGCCGCAAAATCTTTTCTAATAATAGGCTTACAGGGAGTGGAAGGCAATTAGAATCAGAGGGAGGATCTTAGCCGATATATCGGAAGTTCAAAGCGCACTGGGGGTATTCTGCCCACAATATTTGAGCAGGTGTCACTACCTGTGAGCACCAGGCGCTGGAGTTCTTCAAACTAGCCTAACTTCCGCAGTTGAGGACGGCCTTGATTTGCGCTTTTTTCAAAACCTTCTTGGCAGTGCCGCCTTCCTTGGATAGCAACCGCCTGTCAGTCCGCGATCTCTGGCACATCGTACCCAGGTGCGAGACGAACCTGATCCTGGCCGAGTAAACAGGCGATATTAGGAGAGTGCCTGGAAAATTGTTAGACGCATGCGTGAATGCCCTGCTGACGTGGGGTCAAAAACCTTGGACAAGACTTAAACAGCGTGGCCCAGCCCGGATGCCAACCTATGGCTTTGGCGGTGTCGTACTCGGTAATGTTATGCGCCTGTAATGCCGCCTGGGGTCCCATTGTCCGTCTGGAGACAGGCTTTGATGAACTCTTATAGTTAACATGTTAACAAACACGACTTGTTACGTGTCAGCTTTCTCATTTGTAGAAGGCCCTGATGTAGAGGCCCAGTGCTCGCCTTAAGACGCCGGACATTGACCGCTCTTCGACCTTGCCCACATGCCGCAGCCAGCCTGTCGAAAATTTCTGACCAGTCAGACGGATAAGTGCGGCAGGGGCGAGGTGTACAATGAATTCCCTTGTGCTAGCGCTAGGACATGATGTAAGAGTGGGATGACTCCACTTCCTCCAACTGAGGAGGTACTTTATGCCAACCAGAACGATTATCGCCATGTTACTGGCAATACTAATGCCCTTCACTGCCTATGCGCAGGACGTTAATTCAAAGTTGATAGAAGCAGCACGTGCCGGTCAAACTGAGGAAGTTCAGGCTTTGTTGGATGCGGGCGCAGACGTGAATGGAAAGGACAAGGATGGACAAACCGCTTTGATGTGGGCGGCATTTATGGGACACACCGAAATCGTCGAGTTGCTCAGGAAGTCTGGAACTGAGCTATCAGCTTGGGATGAATATTTGCAAGTGAGAAGCCGGTTCTATTACCTCGACCAACAAGATTTCAATGATATTTCTTGTAAGGTGGAGGCTCCTACGCTTACAAACCTTATAAGCCAGGCACAATTGGCACTGACACCATTTAAAGACAATTTGGAAATCCAAGATAACTTGTCAGAGTTTAGGTTAAACTTTAATAAGAGTACCGGACTCCTTATAGACTCACCAAAGCTTGATGTAAAAATCACATCAGAAAGCGGCATGCCAGATCCGGCAAGGTTAAGATCTGGAATTCAAAGCCTGAAAACTCATTTTAAACGATTACTTGACAGTGTAGAGGCAATGTTAAGAAGTATATTTGTGTTCTATACGTTTCCAAAGAAGCAAGATGAAATAACTCAGGTCGTCGAAGATAACGGTGTATACACATTCATTTACAGGAAAGAAGGAATTGAGGTTATAGAAATCTATTCCGGCAATCAAATTGAAAGGAAACAAACAGAAATGGGTGGCGAAATACTTTCAAAGGAGAACCATGTAAAAACCGCTGACGGCAAACTGATCCTGACAGATGCTAATACGAGCATTAATCAACCCATGGTCAACATAGACACGAACGTTTCAGTGTCCTACCAAGAAATAGGTTCTATTGTCTTTCCAAGTCATATAGTTAGCCATTCTAAACAGTCAATTCAAAGTATGCGTACAGAGACCCAAATAGATATTTACCTTAAAGATTGTAAAGCCTATTGATTCCCCCCCTAAATCTGTAGACCAGCTATTTTATGACCAAGATGACCAATTCAGGATGCGGCAATTCGTTCCGAGTGGAGCAGGTAGATCACATCGAAGTGTTTGTGCCGAACCGTTACGAGGCGGCCGAGTGGTACGAGAAAGTCCTGGGGCTGGAGATAGTTCTGAGTTACGAGCAGTGGGCAGAAGATTCCCGCGGACCGCTCATGATTTTCAGTGATAACGGGAATACCAAGCTAGCGTTGTTCGAAGGCCAACCTCAGGGGTCGAGAGAAACGGCCGGCTTCCACCGGGTCGCCTTTCGGGTCGATGCTGCAAGCTTCTTTGAATTCGTCAAGAGAGTCGCCGACTTGCACCTCAAGGATCACCGCGGCCGACTCGTAACATCCCAGGCAGTGGTTGACCACCAGAAGGCGTACTCGATTTATTTCTGTGATCCCTACGGTCATCGTTTGGAGGTAACGACCTACGATTACGACGAGATAAAGAGGGCACTGCAGAGGCGCGCGACCGAGAATATGAGACTTTAGCCCCAGGGAGGTGTGAGATGAAGGTGTACAGCTCCCCAAATCTGGCGATGGTTGGCCATTTCAAGAATGTCCTCGAAATGTACAGTATCGCCTGTGATATCCGCGGCGAATACAGGTGCGCAGCGGCCGGTGAAATTCCACCGATCGAGTGTTGGCCGGAACTATGGGTCGTGGAAGAATCGCAAGCCGAACAAGCAAGACAGATAATAAGGGAGGCCTTGGAGCCTACCGAGAATGACCCTGGCCTCTGGAAATGTCCAAGTTGCGACGAGGAAGTGGAGGGTCAATTTACCGAGTGCTGGGATTGCGGAACGAATCGTCCTGACGACGAAGACACTTTCCAAGGAGCTACGAAGTTCGGGCAACGTGGTGAAGTGCGGTAAGTGTTTTAGGTGCAATAGATTGTAGTCTTCGCCCGCTTAATCGAGCTCCTTGTCTTCGCGCGGCCGCGAAGCGGCATAACGCCGGCTAACAAGCGGCTCCAGCGGAGCGCGCCCACGCACGGCATTTTCTAAACACAGTAAAACCGGGTCTCTTGCGCGCTCGTTTTCACCGATTCTTGCAAAACCGTTCAGATAGATTTTAAATGAGGCAACGGGTATCCGAGAATAGCAGGAGCCATTCTTCGGGTTTAACATAGAACTAATCAGTTGACATTGCCTTTCCCGGCATAAGGATTTAGCATCTAACCAACGAAATTGTCTCGCAAGCAGGAACTGGAGGAAAGTGTTGGTTGGTAAGACCATCTCTCATTACCGCATCCTTGAAAAACTCGGCGAAGGCGGCATGGGTGAGGTCTACCTGGCCCAAGACACCAAGCTCAAGCGCCAGGTGGCTCTCAAGGTGTTGCCCGAGTCCCTACGCCATGACCCCCAGCGGCTGCGGCGCTTCCAGACGGAAGCGGAAGCAGCGGCCAAGCTGAACCACCCCAACATCGCCCATGTGTACACGGTGGAGGAGGACCAGGGCACCCGCCTCATCACGATGGAGTATGTGGAAGGGCAGCCGCTGAAGGAGCTCATCCCAGAGGATGGCCTGGACCTCGACACTTTCTTTGCCTGGTTTATTCCCCTGGCCGATGCCTTGACTCAAGCTCATGAGAAAGGCGTGAGGCATAGGGACATCAAGCCCAGCAACATCATGATGACACCGCAGAGGGTGCCGAAGATCCTGGACTTCGGACTGGCACAGATCATTAGTCCTGAGGTGAAGGAGGATAGTGCTACTTGGAGGCAGACGCTAACCGAACCAGGCGCGATCCTGGGCACAGCCGCCTATATGTCGCCAGAGCAGGCTGAAGGGAAACCGGCAGACCACCGCAGTGATATCTTTAGCTTTGGTGTGGTGATGTACGAGGCCTTGACGGGGCAACGACCCTTCAAGGGCGAAACCTATGCGTCCACAGTTGGCAGCATTCTCAAGGAGGAGCCTGAGCCAATCAAGGTGCTTAAACCAGAGATGCCCTACCTCTTGGGGCACGCCGTCAATAAGTGCCTGCGGAAGAACCTTCGTCGACGTTACCAGTCCATGCTGGAAGTACGGAATGATCTGGAAGCGGTGAAAGCCGAGGTTGATGCGGGTGTGATTGTGGGGCTGGGAACCGAAGCTGCTGGCGCGTCGGCCCTCGTCTCCCGCTGGCGATGGCCAGTATGGGTTGGCACGGCGGTGCTGTTGGCCGCCATCGTTGCATGGGCTACCTGGACCCTGGGGCGGATGTTCGCTCACCCTGAACTGCCCTTGTTGAAATTCCAGCTTGCCTTGGTGGATCAGGCAACCGATATTGCCGCCATCTCGCCAGACGGTATGATGGTGGTCTACAGGGACCGCGGCCGGTTGTGGATCCGGGATCTGGATAAGCTCGAATCCCGGGAGATCCCGGTCACGGACGGCGTCTACAACCTGTTTTGGTCACCCACCAGCGACTTCATAGGATACGCTGTGGGAAATACCCTGTGGAAGGTTTCGGCGCAAGGGGGACCGAGCACCCAACTCTGTGAACTGCCAGGTTTGTTGGCGGGTGCCACCTGGGGACAAGAAGGGACCATTGTCTTAGCCGCAAGTTCGGGTGAACTGTTTGCGGTTTCGGCCCAGGGTGGTGAGCCTCAATTGCTCATGAAGCCCGACTCCAGCAAAGGAAATTTAGCCTTTCACACCCCCCACTTATTACCCGATGGACAGAGCCTACTGTTCAGTATTGTAAAGGACGATAATGCTTGGGAAATCGTCACCCGGTCTGGGGAGACCACGAAACGTCTCATTCATCATGCTGGGGAACGGATAGGCTGGCCTACTTACTCATCCACGGGACATATTCTCTACCAACGCGGATGGCCCATTAGCCATGGCGTTTGGGCGGTGCCCTTCTCCCTTTCCACCCTGAGGGTGACTGGCGACCCCTTTGTGGTGGCCCCAGATGGTGCCTTTCCCAGCGTCTCTTCTAGTGGAACGCTTTTGTATGAGTCGCCATCGACGACTGGGGGTAGCCAGCAGCTGGTGTGGGCAGACCGCAGCGGCCGGGTTGAAGGCTCCATCGGCCAGTCGCATGAGCAAATTCTTGGGCTGGCCCTCTCCCCCGGTTACAGGCGGGTTGCGGTTAGTGGGGTGGAAAATGGCAACGCCGACATCTGGATTCACGACATAACCCGTAGCACCAAGACCCGACTGACTTTTGATCCTGCTGTTGACTATCAGCCGGTTTGGTCCCCTTCGGCTGACCAGATTGTGTTTTCATCCTTACGCAGCGGTTCTGGCGACATCTTCATCAAAGCCGCTGACGGGAGTGGTGCGGTCCAACCCCTGGTGCGCGGGCCGCTGGTGGAAGGCGCTTCTCAGTGGTCCCAAGACGGGCGATACCTGGTTTACCATGTCATTGATCCGATCCATCGCGATCTGTGGTATGTGCCTTTGACGGGCGACAGGCAAGCCGTGGCCCTCCTGCAAACCCCCTTTGACGAACTCCTGGCGCAGATATCCCCCGATGGCCGGTATGTGGCCTACCAGTCCAATGAATCGGGACGCTGGGAGGTATACGTAAAGCCCTTTCCCCGTGGCGAGGGTAAATGGCAGGTTTCGGTGAATTCGGCTAATGGAGGTGTACATCCCAAATGGGACCCTCGGGGTAATGAGCTGTTTTATGTGGACGGGAACAATCTGATGGCGGTGCCGGTCCAGACCCGGCCGGGTTTCAGGATGGATATTCCTTACCAGCTTTTCACAGGAGAACAGGTAGGGACATCGTTATCTTCTGACCCGTTTAACCCGATCTATGACGTAGCCCCCGATGGCGAGCGGTTTGTGGTGGTTCAGAACGTGGCCGAAGGTACTACAACGATAACGATTGTACAGAGCTGGTTTGTGGCGTTTGAATAGGGACCCGGCGTGCCCTGTTCCGGGTACTGGCCTGCGCGGCCCCAGGTAAAGGTATGTCCCTATTTCGTCAATCTAAGTGCCGAGACTTAGAGCCAGTAAAGGAGGAAACCTTATGCGGACGCAAATGTGGATGCTCATCGTCATGTCCTGGTTGGCCGGCACTGCCGAACTGGGGTCGCAGCCCCGGTCGGAACTCGAAATCCAGATTATTTATGACAATACGTCGGCGCGGGAAGATATGCGCGCCGATTGGGGGTTTGCTGCGCTGGTTACATTTCGTGGGCACCGGGTTTTGTTTGACTCGGGCGCTTATCCCGAACTGTTTCTGGAAAATCTAAAGAAAATGGGGGTCGACCCAAGCTCGATTGAACACGCCGTCATCTCACACCACCACATGGATCATCGGAGCGGCATTTATCAACTGTATGGACAGAACCCTTCGATGAAGGTGCATTTCCTCGATAACTTCCCGGTTCAAGCCTTTGAGGCAGCAGATACAATCGGCATGGAGCCCCACCGAGTCATGGGTTCCTTCCAAGTCGTGTCGGGCATCTACTCCACCGGGATTATTGAGGGCAGTCCGCCCGAACAGTCGCTCATAATTGAGACCGCCAAAGGTATCGTTTTGCTGACGGGATGCTGTCACCCGGGGGTCGTAAAGATGGTCGAGACGGTTCAAAAGCAACGGGGAAAGGACTCGATTCACCTGTTGATAGGCGGCTTGCACATGTTTATGCAGAATGCCGATCAGATTAAGGCAACGATTGCCCGACTGAAGCAGATGAACGTGGCCACCGTCATACCTGCGCACTGCTCTGGTGATCTGGCCAAGCAATTGTTCCAAGAAGCTTTTGGCAAAGGCTTTGACACCGCTGGGGCCGGCAGACGGATTGCCCCCGATTGAGACCACCCGGAGACAGTGCAGGAGAGCATGGCCCCTGTGTTGTGCCCTACCACAGGCCTATTACTTTCCACCACAAACCACCGATCCCGAGCCAGATAATGATGTTGATGACGCTGATGAGTGCTCCCAGTTTCCACCAAATGCCCATCTCCACGTAGCCAGACCCAAACAGCACAGGTGCGGGCCCCGTACCATAGTGGGTCATGCTGCTGAACAGATTGCTGAAGAAAGCTAATACCAAAGCGGCCAACATGGGTGGTGTACCCACGGCAATGGCAACGGCCAGAAACGCACCGTACATGGAACTGACATGAGCGGTGTTGCTGGCGAAAAAATAGTGGCTGTAAAAATAGACCAAACTCAGAATCAGAAAGGAAGTCACCCAACTGATGCCTGCTACGGCAGCGCCCATCATCTCACCAAACCAAGGAATTAATCCCAATTCGTTCAGGTAAGTAGCCATCATCACCAGAGCTGCGAACCAAACCAGCGTGTTCCAGGCCCCCTTTTCCTGAAGAATATCGTTCCAGGTCAATGCGCCGCTAAGCAGCAAAACGCCCAAGCCGACAAAAGCCGCAGTGGTACTATGGATACCCAGTTCACTGCCGAAGATCCACAAGAACAACAGCAGAAAGAAAGTACCCAACATCATCCATTCGCTAGGCTTCAACTTTCCCATTTCCACAAGTTGATCCCTAGCAATTTGTGTAGCGCCAGGTGTTTCCTTTATTTCCGGCGGGTAAACTTTGTAGAGAACCCAAGGCACTACAGCCAGGCTGACAAGACCGGGGACAATTGCAGCAAGTGCCCAACCCCCCCAGGTGATTTCAACACCCACGTCCCCGGCCAACTTGGCCGCCAGCGGATTGGCCGCCATGGCTGTTAAAAACATGGCACTGGTGATGACTGTGCCCTGGAAGGAAGTCTTGATCAAAAAAGCACCGATCTTGCGGGCCGTCCCATCATCCGGCTCGCTGCCGTAAGATTTTGCGATTGACCTTAGAATTGGGAAGATGACCCCTCCGGCGCGAGCTGTGTTGCTGGGGATGGCTGGGGCTAAGACCAAATCGGTGGCGACCATACTGTAAGCCACACCCAGGGACTTTTTTCCGACAGCCGCCATGAACAAATAAGCGATCCGAGCCCCCAAGCCGGTCTTGATAAAGCCACGAGAGATGAAGAAGGCTATTACAATGAGCCAGATGACGCGGTTGCCAAAACCGCTCAAGGATTCGCTAATAGTGAGAGTGCCTGTGAAGGCGGTAACTGCAATGCCCAACATGGCGACTGCACCCATTGGCAAGGGTTTGGCGATGATACCCACAATTGTGGCTGCAAAGATGGCCAGAAGGTGCCATGCTTTGATGTCCACACCTTCAGGGGCCGGAATGAGCCAAATGACGGTGCCCACAAGCACGGTGACTAACACTGGCACCAGCTTGGCCCCCTCTAAAGACGTCTTAGGTAGACTTGAAGTTTTTTCTTTTGCCGTAATGTTCGCCATGTAAGTTATTTTCAACCCCTTTTTTGGATTTCGAGCGTATTTATGAACCAGAGTACTAACCCGCAGGTCGGCGCTTCCGCCGCTTCGTCACGAGCCGGTGTGAGAAATGCGGGCTCTAAGGCTCCAACCCCAGGCGGCGCAGCAGGTCGGTGAAGCGAGGATCGGAGCGAAGGGGGTCCCAAATGGGGTCGGCTTTGAGATAGACCAACCATCCATAGCGCTCCCTATAAGCTTTTTCTAACCATGCAAAGGCCTCATCCTTCTCGCCAAGCCCCGTATGGACCAGTGCAATATCATAGGGTGGGACATACTCTTGGTTTGACCGTTCCTTTAATTCGACGAGTACTTTTCGGGCCTCATCCGTCTCGCCCGACGCCGCGTAGGCGTATCCCAGGGAAGCCACCATTAACGTGCCGCGCCCTGAAAGGGCTACACTCTTCTGTGCCTCTGCGACGGCCTCCTGATGCATTGACTTTTGAGCATAAACCCAGCCGAGCAAGTGGTGTGCCAGGGCGAAATTTGGGTCTAGGTCGAGTGTCTTCTGGCACTGCTCTACCGCTGGGTCATACTGGCGCGCCCGGTAGAAAACCCATGCCACGATCGTGTTGATAATGAGGGAGAGTGAATCCAGCTCCTGGGCTCGTTTAATCTCTGCGATAGCTTCATCCATGCGTCCCATTGCTGTTAAGTACTCGGCATACAATTGGTGCGCTGTGGCATAGCTCGGGTTGAGTTCAATGGCTCGCTTGAATTCTCGCTCAGCAACCAACCAGTCCCAGTCGTAGAGCATAATTGGATAGGCCAGCGAGGTGTGCGCTTCGGCGAAAGTGCTGTCAATTTCCAACGCTTTCACCGCCGCTCTCTTCGCTTTTGATCGGACCTCCATCGGAGAGAGATAACCGTAGTCCCCCAGCTGGTTGTAGCAGTCAGCCAAGCCTGCGTAAGCCTGAGCGTAGTTCGGATCTTCTTTGACCGCCTGCTCGAAGAACTCGATCCCCTTCTTGAACGCCTCTTCCGTCCTCTTGTTCCAGTGGTAGCGGCCCTTCAAGTAAAGGTTGTAGGCGTCCAAATTCTCGGTATAGCGCTTGACAAGCGGAATGCCCTGTTTACTTACAAGCTTGACCTTCAGTATGTTGACGATTTCCTGAGTAATTTCATCCTGAATAGCAAATACATCGCCCATTTCACGATCGTAGCGATCCGACCAGAGCTGGTAGCCGTCCGCGCTATTGATCAGCTGTGCCGTGATCCTAAGTCGGTTGCCCGCTTTGCGGACACTTCCTTCCAGGATGGTTGCCACCTTCAGTTTCTTTCCGATCTCGCGGATGTCCTGCTTTCCTCCTTTAAATGAAAACGCCGAAGTGCGAGCGACCACCCGTAGGTTCTCGAGTTTAGTCAGCGAGTTAATGAGCTCTTCGGACAGGCCATCACAGAAATATTCCTGATCTTTCTCTGGACTTATATCTGCGAAAGGCAGAACTGCAATCGAGGGGCCGGCGGTCTCGGCCTGAACCCCAGCGCGTCGCCAATCCCAATCTCGCCTCACCCGCTTCAGGTCCGCTAATAGCTCCTTGGCTGACTGGTAACGAACCTCACGCTTCTTCTCCAGCGCCTCATTGATGACTTGCTCCAATCCATGGGGCAAACCTGGATTGAAACTTGCGGGCGAAGGGGGAGTGCCATGCAGGATCCCATCAAACACCAGAGCCGTGGTCGTCGCTCTGAACGGGAGAGTGCCCGTGGCCATTTCGTAGAGAACGACACCAAATGAGAAGAGGTCTGTCCGCACGTCCAACTCCTGCCCTCGAGCCTGCTCAGGAGACATGTACACGATCGTGCCTACAGCAGTACCGGGACTGGTCAAGAGTTCCTCGGAGATTGGAGCCGTTGGCATAGCTGAATCGACTGCTGGGCGCTCCTCCATCAACTTGGCCAGCCCAAAGTCCAGCATCTTGGCGTCACCCCGCTCTGTGATGAAGATGTTGCCCGGTTTAATATCTCTATGGACAATCCCCTTCGAGTGAGCAGCGTCCAGTGCATCGGCTATCTGAATCCCCAACTCCAGAAGCCGATCCGTCTTCAGCGCTTTGCCCTGGATGCGATGTTTCAGAGTCTGCCCTTCTAGAAACTCCATCACGATGAAGGGCTGTCCTTCGTGCTCACCAATGTCATAGATTGTGCAGATATTGGGATGATTCAGCGCAGAGGCAGCACGAGCTTCTCTTTGGAAGCGTTCCAATGCCTGGCGATTGTGTGCGAACTTGTCAGGCAGAAACTTCAAGACCACATAGCGGCCCAGCCGGATGTCTTCAGCCTTGTAGACAACCCCCATCCCACCACTACCGAGCTTTTCGAGAATCTTGTAATGAGAAATGGTCTTGCCGATCATGTCACTCGCCTGCGGGGACAAGCCCCTTGAGTTCTGTTTTGGAAAACTGGAATCAGCTC
>JALLOM010000020.1 GCA_027717865.1 Acidobacteria bacterium AH-259-O06
CTGATCACCCGCATGAAGTTGCGCTCAAAAAAGGGAGAAGGAGCGGTCCGTCTCAATGAGATCGAAGAATTCGCTTCCGGCCTCGTTTGTTTGACTGGTGGTGCTGCAGGACCGCTAAGAGTCGCATTGAAGCGAAGCGGTCCTCAAGGAGCACTTCGCTGTCTCCGTCGACTCAGGGAAATTTTCGGTCCGGATGGACTTTATGTGGAACTGCAGCGTCATTTCGACCGGCGGCAAGAGGAGTCCAACCAGGCCTTGATCGAACTGAGCCGCCGTCTTCGGATTCCTCTGATGGCCGGCAACGGGGTCCGTTATGCTGAGGCTGGTGGTCGTCCTCTGCTGGATATTCTCACCTGCATTGGTCACAAAACGACTCTGGACGAAGCGGGGAAGTTGTTGAATCGAAATGCAGAATGTCATCTGAAAGCACCTGCCCAGATGGAGTGGCTCTTCGCAGATTTGCCCCAAGCCGTGGCTCACACTGAAGAACTTTCACAACGGCTCAACTTCACCCTGAAGGACTTGGGTTATCGCTTCCCGGAATATCCTGTCCCCCCCGGAGAGAGCATGATCAGTTATCTGCGAAAGCTCACCGACGAGGGAGCACGACAGCGTTACCGTCCTTATCATGAACGGGCTCGTCGGCAGATTGCACGAGAGTTAGATCTCATCGAAAAACTGGATTTGGCCGGCTATTTTTTGATCGTCTGGGACATTGTTTGCTTCTGCCGCCGGCACGATATCTTGGTACAAGGCCGTGGATCGGCTGCCAACAGCGCCGTCTGTTACAGCTTAGGCATTACGGCCGTTGATCCGGTGGGCATGGACCTGTTGTTTGAGCGATTTCTCTCTGAAGAGCGAGGTGAATGGCCGGATATTGATCTGGATCTTCCCAGCGGTGATCGACGGGAGCGCGTCCTTCAGTACGTCTACGATCGTTACGGCAGGTGCGGTGCAGCCATGAC
Source organism: Acidobacteria bacterium AH-259-O06 (assembly GCA_027717865.1). Taxonomy (GTDB): domain Bacteria; phylum Acidobacteriota; class UBA6911; order RPQK01; family JADFOI01; genus JALLOL01. The sequence continues at coordinate 966 of JALLOM010000020.1, forward strand.
GGCCACCGTGATCACTTACCGGGGGCGCAGTGCCGTCCGCGAAGTCGGAAAAGTTCTAGGATTCCCACCCGAAACGCTGGATCGTCTCTCCCGCCTCATGAACGCTTGGAGAGCAGAGAGTCTTGGAGAAGAACTGTCCGAGCGATTCAAAGAAGCCGGTTTGGATCTTTCTGATCCACGAGTCAAAAGCTTTCTCAAACTGTGGATGCAGATTCAAGACCTTCCCCGTCATCTGGGACAGCACACGGGAGGCATGGTCATCGCTCAGGGACACTTGGATGCGGTTGTTCCGCTGGAAAATGCCACCATGCCGGGTCGGAGAGTCGTGCAGTGGGACAAAGAGGATTGCGCCGATCTGGGGATCATCAAGGTTGATCTGCTGGGATTAGGAATGATGGCCGCGCTGCAGGATTCGCTGCAGCTGATTCGCCAGTCCGGCTCTGAACTGGACCTGGCTCTCCTTCCTGCGGATGATCCTCGGGTCTACGCCATGCTGCAAAAAGCCGATACGATTGGAGTGTTTCAGGTAGAAAGCCGAGCTCAGATGGCGACCTTGCCTCGCTTGAAACCACGCTGTTTTTACGATTTGGTGGTACAAATCGCCATCATCCGTCCGGGCCCCATTGTGGGTCAGATGGTTCATCCTTACCTGAAACGCCGGGCAGGACTCGAACCGGTAACCTATCCGCATCCTTCCCTGAAGCCTATCCTGAAGCGAACCTTGGGAGTTCCTGTATTTCAGGAACAACTGCTTCGAATCGCCATGGTGGCCGCTGGATTTACCGGAGGCGAGGCCGAAGAATTAAGGCGCGCCTTGGGTTTTAAAAGATCCGAGGCCCGCATGCAAAAAATCGCGGTCAGGCTGCGCCAGGGTTTAAAGCGCAGTGGGATTAGCGGAGAGCCCGCCGAAACGATCATCCGTTATATTCGCTCTTTTGCCCTTTACGGTTTCCCGGAATCGCACTCTGCCAGCTTTGCTCTACTGGCCTATGCCAGCGCTTACATCAAAGTCCATTACCCAGCCGCCTTTTATGCTGCCCTGTTAAATAATCAGCCCATGGGCTTTTATCATCCGGCGACACTGGTCAAAGATGCCCAGCATCATGGCCGGCGCATCAAGGCCATCGATGTTTTGAAATCCAATTGGCTCTGCAGCATTGAAGAGGATGGATCGGTCCGGCTGGGATTGATGTACGTGGCGGGACTGCGGGAAGAGGCCGGAAAGGCTATTGAACGAGAGCGGCAGAAGCGTCCTTTCAGTGGCATTGATGATCTGTGCCGGAGAACCGGATTGAGAAAGCCGGAAATGGCCACGCTGGCTGAGATTGGGGCTCTCAATGGCTTTGGGATGAAACGGCGACAAGCCCTCTGGCAAGTCGAAAAAGCCTGCCGCCCCGGGGGCCCGCTGTTCGCCCGGCTGGACTCCTCTACGGAAGAGCCAGATTCTCCCTTACGCGAGATGTCCGACTCCGAACGTCTGATTGCAGATTACTGCGGAACGGGTCTGACCCTGGGCCCTCATCCCATGGCCCTGCAGCGCTTCAAACTGGCTCGCATGAGAGTCCTTCAAGCCTCTCAACTTTCACGTCTGCGCCGCGGGGCGAAAGTGCGTGTGGCAGGTGGGGTCATCGCTCGCCAGCGGCCCCAAACGGCTCGAGGTTTCCTTTTCATGAGCCTGGAAGATGAAACAGGCATTTCCAATATCGTTATTGATCCAGACTTGTTTGATCAGAACCGTTTGGTTCTACTCAATGAGCCCTTCATCCTGGTGGAAGGCATCCTACAAAATCAAAATAACGTCACCTCGATCCGGGCCCAAAAATTCCAAGCCATCCAGGGGATCGACATCGACCTCTGGTCCCGCAACTTCTGCTGACACGAATCTTTACGTCATCCCAGCCCCAGGCTCGGCAAAAGCGCGTTGACAGGATTTGACCAGTCCGTTAGACTAGTTAGATGCGAACAATTAACATCTCTGAGTTCAAGGCGAAATGCTTGGCGATCCTGCAGGAAGTTTCACGCACCAGCCAGCCGATTACGGTGCTTAAGCACGGCAAGCCCCTGGTGTTCGTGTCGCCCGCAGTCGACCCAGGCACAAAGATGCCGCAAGAGAACCTGCTTGGCACTGTGGAAATTGTTGGGGACATTCTCGAACCCGTCATCGAAGCAGAGGCTTGGGAAGCAGAAAAAGGTAAATTATGAAATTGCTTCTAGATACCCATGTGCTGCTTTGGTGGTTCGGGATCGATTCACCGTTGCCGGCCAAGTATCGAAGCGCCATCCGCCAGGCAAGTCCTGACAATCCACTTTGGGTTTCAGACATCAGCCTTTGGGAAATCGCTACTTTAAACGAGTTGGGTCGCATCAAGCTGCGGATCCCTCTTCGCGATTGGTTGGAGCGGGCCACAGCAGCGCCGTTAGTGCGACGCTTCGGGATATCGCCGGCCGTCGCCGCCGAAGTCGGCATGCTGCCACGGACCTTTCAAAGGGACCCTGCTGATCGCATCATCGTTGCCACCGCCCGGGTTCTTGGTGCAACGCTACTTACACACGATGAGCGTATTATTGAGGCCGGCTTGGTACCTGTGCTGGCCTGACGGTTTCTCTGACAAGGGCCGTCACCGTTTCATAATAGTGAGGCTTAACGCGTTTTGTGAGCAAGCGCAAGCTCGCAAGATTCTTGACTGCCTCGTACTCCGGGTCTGAATAATCCGGGCTAATGTGATTTAATGTTGAGGAAACTCCACCTCATTTTCTGAAATTAGAGTAGTTGCATGCTGGGATAAGTGAGTTATCGTGGTTTTCCAGTCGCGAGGGGACAAAAAGTGACAACTCCGCTCGTAATTGGGCTCAACGCGGCCATTGTGGCCGTCACGCATGAAGTTCCGCGGATCTTAACGGTAAAACGTCCGGACCACTCTCTTGCCTTACCAGGGGAGATGGTCTCTGAAGACGGGGCATTCCTGGATGCTCTTCCTTTCGGTCCTTTAGACGCTCGTGCCGACCCTACCCTGGACCTAGGACTTCGACGCTGGGTACGGGAGCAAACCGGAATAGAGCTGGGTTATGTCGAACAGCTCTACACCTTTGGTGACCGCAATCGCGATCCGGAGGGGCATGGCGCGGGAGCACGGGTCATTTCCGTAGCCTATCTGGCCCTGGTGAGAGAGAGACAACTTTTCGGTGCAGCGGAGGCGAGTTGGCGCGACTGGTACGAGTACTTTCCCTGGGAAGATTGGCGCTTAACGCGCCCATCCATTATTGATCGGGAAATCGCACCGTCTCTTGCCCAGTGGGTGGCAGCAGCCGGCCATCCTACTACTAGGCGCCGCTGCCAGGAGAGAGTCGACATCGCTTTCGGACTCAGTGGTGCTGCCTGGGACGAAGAGCGAGTATTGGAACGCTATGAACTCCTGTATGAGGCGGGCTTCGTTGCCGAAGAGGTTCGTGACAGGATGCTGAGGACGAAGCTGCAACCAGGATCTCAAAACAGGCACAGTCAGTCTCCCTCGCAAACGGAAACACCTTCTCTCGGCCGACCCATGGCGCTGGATCACCGTCGAATTCTGGCCACCGCACTGGGCCGGCTGCGGGGCAAGATCAAGTATCGGCCGGTGGTCTTTGAACTACTTTCTTCCACCTTTACCTTGCTTCAACTTCAGCGAGTCGTGGAAGCTCTTGCCGGAGTTCGGCTGCACAAGCAGAACTTTCGGCGGCTCGTCGAGAAAGGAGGCCTGGTGGAAAGAACCGGCCAGTTCGACTCAGAAACCGGCGGCCGACCGGCTGAACTCTTCCGCTTCCGCCGCGAAGTGCTCCGAGAGCGCCTGGCCCCGGGCGTGGGTCTTCCTGGTGCCGGCAGATCGTTGGAATCGTGAACAGAAGAGCAATGATAAAATCTTGACTTCGGCGCGGCGTCTAGATATACTCAGCTTTAGCATAAGGTAGATAGGTCGGCAAAAGCCGGCCAATTCTTTTAATATGCTCCTTTATGCTCAGTCTGAGTATAAAGAGCAAGGAGTGTGTCAATGAGTACATTGCAGGGATCTGAGTTGTCTAGCGGGAGAGCTGGTCTTGCTTATACATCAGAGGTGGCACGGGCCACCGCGCCAATTTACGAACGCTTACATGGGGTGATCCCCCAGATAGAATGGCCTGTTCATGCTCCCCTTATTGCTGCCATTAACGAACTCAAGCGACTGCGCAGCGCGATTATCCTGGCTCACAATTACCAGACGCCGGAAATCTTCCACGGCGTGGCTGACTTGACGGGTGACTCGCTGGCTCTGGCTCGACAAGCGGTGGACACTGATGCTGATGTGATCGTTCTTTGCGGTGTTCATTTCATGGCTGAGACGGCCAAATTAGTGAATCCGGAAAAAACTGTCCTTATCCCTGACTTCGAGGCCGGATGCTCGCTGGCCGCGTCCATTACCGCTGAGGATGTCCGTCTGCTGCGCCAGCGATATCCAGGAGTCCCGGTCGTGACCTATGTGAATACCTCCGCCGCAGTGAAGGCGGAATCAGATATATGCTGTACTTCGGCCAATGCCCTTAAGGTGGTGGAGTCGCTGGGCAGCGAGCGGGTTATCTTCTTACCGGACGAGTTTCTGGGCAACTACATTGCTTCACAGACAAAAGTAAATGTGATCATTTGGAAGGGCCATTGCGAGGTACACGAGCGCTTCACGGCCGAGGATCTTCGCGTCTACCGGCAGCAGTACCCAGATATTCAAATCTTGGCCCATCCAGAGTGTCCTCCCGATGTCTTGGTTGAAGCGGACTTCATCGGATCCACTTCGGGCATGATTCGCCACGTTGGAGAACAACGGCCCCAGCGCGTCGTGATGATCACAGAGTGCTCGATGAGCGATAATGTGGCCGTGGAGTATCCGGAAATTGAATTTATACGCCCCTGTAATCTCTGCCCTCACATGAAGAGAATCACCTTGCCTAAAATCCTCAGATCGCTGCAGGACTTGGAGTATAGGGTCGAGGTAGAACCCGAGGTCGCTGATGGTGCCCGCCGCTCACTCGAACGAATGCTGGAAGTGGGACGCAGCTGACAACTGACAACTGACAACTGACAACAAACAACAGACCACAAACGACACAACTGACAGTTGACAGAATCCAGAAGTCAGAATCCAGAATCCAGAAGTCCTCAAGAATAATCGTGCAGACAAGGAAAACTCGCGGCTCCAACCCCGCCTGCTTGCCGTTAATCTAATGCGGGAGGCCGACATAAGTTTTGAGTCTTCTGGATTCTGTCAGCTCTCTGTGGTCTGTGGTGTGTGGTCTGTGGTCTGTGGTCTGTATGTCTGTTGTCTCCTCATCCACTACCATTCTAAGGAGACATAACGCAAAAGATGCCCATGAGAACCCCGCCAGTCGGTGTACTGATAATGGCTTATGGAAGTGCGCCTTCACTGGATGATGAAGCCATATTTGGATATCTGCGACATATTCTCCAGTACTACCGCAAGATAGATCCCAAGCAGGAAGAATTTCAACACTTGAAGGAGCGCTACCAGGCCATAGGTGGTTCGCCTCTTTACAGCATTACCGAGAATATTATCCGGGCTGTCCAAAGTGCCTTTGCCCTGAGGTCTCCTGAGCGTTTTCGAGTCTACATGGCGATGAAACACTCGTCTCCCTTTATCGAGGACGTTGTTGGTCGAATGGCCCAGGAAGGTGTAGAACGGGCTATTGCCGCAGCTCTGGTTCCATTTCGCTCTCGCTTGAGTACGGATGGATATTACCGGCTTGTTCGGGAAACAAACACCCGATTAGACAAGCCCATCTTGTGGTCTTTTGTAGAGGATTGGAATCTTCATCCTCTCTTTTTGCAGCTCTGGCAAAATCGGATTGAGGACGCGCTGCGTCTGCATGATCAGAGTCCGGCGGTCATTTTCACCAATCACAGCCTGCCTGCCCAAATTCGCAAGTGGAAGGATCCCTACTCTGATCAGTTTGAGGCGACAGCAAAGGCACTGGCGGAAAAATGCCGTCTGTCAAAGTGGACCCTCGCCTATCAGAGCGAAGGTGGCGGCAATCAACCCTGGCTTGGACCCGACCTGGTGGCAGTGCTGCAAGAATGGAAAGGTCGAGGGCATGAGAGGTTTTTAGTCGCTCCCATAGGGTTCCTGATGGATCATCTGGAAACCCTCTATGACTTAGATGTAGAGGCCCAGTCGGAAGCAACAGAGATGGGTATTGAACTTTCCCGCACGCCAATGCCCAACGATGACCCCCTGCTGGTGGCACTGTTGACTGATGTCATCGTGGGGGTCAGAGCGTGAAAACCCAATTTTTCTTGATCAAACAAATCGATGGGTTTTTTGAGTCCCCGGGAAAATTGGATTTTCACGCTCTGACCCCTCCCTCCCCTATTCCCGGGATGCCGGCGTAATGGTTAGAGTCAGGCGCTCACCCTTCCGCATGACCACCATTTTCACTGCAACCCCCACTTTCAGGGCCTCGAGGGCGTAAGTGTAATCGTAGATGTTTTCAATCTTCTTGCCTGCCAGCTCAATAATAATATCACCACCCTGGACGCCAGCCTGCTTGGCGGGTCCTCGTTTGATCACGCCTGAAAGCTTGACACCTGTGACGTCGCTTTGTGAATAGTCGGGAATGGTACCCAGGTAAGTACGCAAGTTGGCTCGTCTCATTGAGCTTTCAGGTTTTTCCATCTCGATATACTGGGGTGCATTCTTGCGAGTGAGCAGCGAACGGGTGATGAGCGCCATTAAACGAACAACTTTTTCCGCACCCTCGTAGTTGATTTTGTCGGCGGCGTCCCGGGGGGTGTGGTAGTCCTGGTGGGCCCCGGTAAACGCGCTCAGAATCGGGACGCCTTTCAGATAGAAGCTGGTTGCATCGGTAGGCAGGTAGCTGTCGTTCTGAATCACGATCGGCAGTCCCAGTGGAATGTTGTAGCGCTCGATCTCACCAAGCCAAATTGAACTCGAACCGACGCCTTGCAGGATAAGACTCTTTGTAAGGCGTCCAATCATGTCCAGGTTGAGGTAAGCAGCTACAGGCGGAGCCAACCCGGAGGTCTCCTTTTGTTTCGCCAGCAACTCGGTAAAGTAACTAGAACCCAACCGACCCTGCTCTTCTCCGGACCAGGCGGCCACAAGCAGCTCCCGCCTCATGGGAAGCTTGCCTTGGGTCTTTAGGTCCGCCAGGTATTGAGCGATCTCAAGTAATCCGCCCACACCGGAAGCATTGTCGTCTGCCCCGTAGTGTATCATGTCCTTCTCTTCTTCTCGAGCCAGTGATCCGGCACCCAAACCATGCCCCAAATGGTCGACGTGAGCTCCAACGACGATAGCCTCCCCGCTGTTTTCAAGGGCCCTTAGGCGTGCCAGTACGTTGCGTCCGATCCGCTTTTCTTGCTGAATATCGATCTTGATCTCAAGCTCAAGATCGAGGATTGCAAAGCCCATCACCGCGCCGCCCTTGTCCAACTGATTCTGTCGATCCTGCAGATTCTTCCCGGAAGATTTCAATAATTGTTGGGCAAGATCATCCGTGACCGAGATGGCGCCGATGCTGGTGCCGGCGACAGAGCCGTCGAAAGAGAGTCTCACCAGTTCTTGTTTCACCTGTGAATTGGGGCCGCTGACCACAATCAAACCACGCGCTCCTCGATCCCGAACCGTCATTACCTTGTAGCGCAGGCTTGAGTACCGGGCTAGATGCTGCCGAAATTCTGGGGAAATGCTTTCAGGGAGATATCGAAAAACCATCACCCACTTGTCCCTGACGTCCAAATGAACGAAGGAGTCATACTGCTCATACTGATCGGTCCCGGGAGCAGCGATGCCGTAACCTGCAAACACAATTCCTGCCGGATCAAAAACACCCGTCTTGGAAAAAGCCAAGGGGCGCCAATCTTGATCAACCACAAAGCCCTTCCTTGGGGAATCTGGCTCAAGGATTCTCAGTCGATTCTCAGATCCGAGGGAGACTCCACTGGTAAATTCAAAGCTTTGAAAATAGGTTCCATTGTCACCGGCTGGCTCCAGTCCAAGAGATTGAAAGACCGAGGCAACATACTCTGTGGCTCGCTTTGCACCCTCGGTCCCGGTAAGGCGTCCTTCCATCTGATCTGAAGCCAGGTAACTCACATGGAGGTGTAAATCTTGGGCGTTAACTTCAGGGTGAGTCGCCCGTACATCCGAACCGAGCACCTGCCCAGCCTTGATGTTATTCCATTCGGCAATGAACAGTTGTGATTGTCGATTTGCCGTACGCTTACTGGTCCACACCAGCTGTTTTCCGTCGGGGCTAAAAACCGGGAGACTATCGAAACCGTCCGTATAGGTCACACGAACCGGTTCAGTTTTTCCTTCGGTGTCCACCAGGTAAAGCTCAAAATTCCCAAATCCCTGCAAGTTGGTTGCAAAAATCAAGTAGTCCCCGGAAGGATGGAAATAGGGCGCCCAGGACATCGCACCCAAACGGGTGATCTGTCTTTCCTCCCAGTCGTCTAACCGCATGGTATAGATTTCGGCTGTGGTGCCGTCCTCGGAAAATCGCCGCCAACAGATTTTTTGGCCATCCGGACTGAAAAACGCTCCTCCATCGTAACCCTTTGCGTCAGTTAGACGGTGCACGTCGTTTCCATCGGCGTCCATGAGATAAAGATCCACCATGTAAGACTTGTCATGCTCGAAGACAGTCTGATCCTCGGGGCGCAGCTTTTGGCTGTAGGCATGACGGTTCGAAGAAAATACGATCAGTTTGCCGTCGGGTGACCAAGAGGCCTCGGCATCGTAACCTTGGGTCTTGGTAAGATTTTTCAGATGGATCGCTTTGAGATTGGTCTCGTAAATGTCAAAGTACTCGTCATAGTCCCAGGAGTATCGGCGAGTCTTTCCCGAGGCCCGGCGCCTCAGCTCCTCTTTTTGCTTGAGAAGCGCGTTGGGATCTTCATGGGTCGATGCAAAGAGCACCTTTTGCCCAGTGGGGTGAATCCAGGCACAGGTGGTTTTACCGTAGCCTGGGCTGACACGATGGATATGGCCCGTTTTCAAACTCATCAAGTAAATCTGAAAGAACGGGTTCTCGGGCTCGCGTTCTCCCTGGAAAACCAACATCGATCCATCAGGGCTGAAGTACCCTTCGCCCGAGCGGCGGCCCTGAAAAGTCAATTGCCGAATATTGGAAAGGAGCCGACCCTCCGCCTCACGCCCTTCATCCGAAGAGCTCGTGTGGGTCCTAAAATGCGGGTTTGTCAGAGCCGTGGAAGCGCCGCTTGAAGTGGACTGAACGACCAGTGGTGGCAAAAGAAGTCCAAGAACCAGCAGTGCTGAAAAACGGATATTTTTCATCCGCTTAACCATAACCGCCGGCTTGATCAAGTTCAAGGGCGCCTTCAGAGCCGTGACCATAAAAAGGGAACGGCAGGAGAGACAACCTGCTCAAGTTCCCGGCCGCTCCTTGACGAGGGTGCCGGAAAAGCTGCAGCGTCCGTTTTGTGAACAGCAAGACGGGTTCAGCTACTGCACCGATGTGCTTCTTAGAGTTTGACGACAAAGTCAAAAGTAATGTAATGTATTACCTGGAGGCGCCAGCTTGCGCATCTCAGGATTTGAGTGGGATGATGGGAATATACTACATCTCGCGCTGGGTCACGGTATCGAGCCGGAAGAAGCTGAGGAGGTATTCGCGGTTGCGCCTCTTTTCCGCAGGACGAAACGAGGTCACTACGCAGCTTTTGGTCGGTCGCTCTCGGGGCGTCTCCTCGTGATTGTATTTAAGAGGAAAGCAAAGGGCCTTGTTCGAGTCATCACAGGCTGGGACATGGATGCCGCTGAGCGACGGTACTACCAGCGCCATCGGAAGGGTTGACAATGAGGAAAAAAGCCACCGAGGTAAAGGAAAATCTGGCGCAATATTACGATCGTCACAGAGTATTGGATGAAATCGAGGACAGTCCCGTAGAGTTCTCTTTAGAAGAAGAATTACGTGCACAAATCTTGGGCGGAAAGAGGAGGAGAAGGCTTCAGAACATTTCCATCAAACTGGATCCGGCTCAAATCCAAGCACTTCGCAAAATTGCCACGATGAAATCGATTCCCTACCAAACCCTGATCCGGCAGTGGTTAGCTGAAGGTATCCGTAAGGAGCTCCTTAAACGGAACAACTGAGCAACCGAAGATGAGCGGTGAAGACAGGTGCGTCTGGTTCGGCCTTCTTCCGACTGGTCCGCCGCGAATGCGGGGTTTGGAAGAGCGCTTTGAGAGTCGAATTGTGCCTTGGTTTTGCCGAAGAACCAAGGAGGTGGATGGGCCGATATTCTGAGGGTCCATCTGAGAAAAGGCGAAGCTGGGCTTAAAGAGCGGTCTGACATTATGGTGGATCAGCTTCGGGCCATCGATAGCCGGCGTCTCATGCGAAAGCTTGGGAAGATCTCCCGTTCCAGTCGAGAAAGGTTGGCCGAAAGGATCCGTATCATTCTCGGATAGGAGCGCCTGAGGGACTCCCCGTTCTTCCACCAGATCCAGGTTTCGCCCAGCAGCCCGTCCCCTCCGTGCGTTTGGTGATTCCAATGAGCGGCGGCACTGTGGTATGGTCCTCAATCAGGCAGAGAAAAGGTGATGGCTCATCAAGAAGACACCAAAATGTCCGAGAGGCAGCTGAATCATTACGCTGTGTTTAGCTTTACGGATTCCTTTTGGCAGCACACGGCCGAGGAACGTCGGTCCTTCCTAAAGCAGCTCGGCACCGAGATTCCCGGGCTGGCTGATCGGGTTTTCCTGTACAACATTTTTCCTACACGATCTGAGGGCGATGTGATGATCTGGAGCGCTCTGAGAGCAGAGGATCCACAGGCAGCCGGCAATTTCTTCAGGAGCTTCGCTTCCATGAGCGTCTCCTGGAGGCAGTTTCTCAAACCCGTCAATACACTTTGGGGATTTACGCGCCCTTCCGTTTATGCCAGCGGAAAGTCTTCTCAGGAACTCGATCCACTGCAGTCAGAGCGTGGGTCTTACCTGGTTGTGTATCCCTTTTTAAAGAGCCGGGAATGGTACCTGATGAGCAAGGATGCTCGACAGGGAATGATGAACGAACACATCAGGATCGGTCGACAATATCCGGAAATTCGCCAGCTTCTTCTCTATTCCACCGGCCTTCAGGATCAAGAATTTGTCGTGGTTTACGAAACGGAGGACCTGGCCCATTTTTCCCAATTGGTTACTGCGCTTCGTGACACGGAAGGGCGGAAATACACCTTGCGAGACACGCCGATATACACGGCAATTTACGCACCTCAAGAAAAAATCCTATCCGGTTGGTCATGACCGAACGCGGCCTCACCATGCAGTCGAAAAGATCCAAGAATCTCGCGGAGCGAGGAAAAAAAGTGATGCCTGCAGGCGTCAGCAGTCCAGTGCGGGCTTTTCGGGCTGTGGGTGGAGATCCTGTTTATATCGCCAGGGCTGAGGGCGCGATCGTGACCGATGTGGACGATAACTCTTATATCGACTACGTTTGCTCATGGGGTCCCTTGATCCTGGGACACTGCCATCCCGACGTGCTGGGAGCAATCCAGAGAGCTGCGGTACATGGGACCAGCTACGGTGCCCCGCACGAAGGGGAGATCACACTGGCAGAGGCCATTGTGGAAGCCATGCCGTGGATAGAAATGCTGCGATTCGTGAACTCCGGCACCGAAGCAGCAATGAGTGCCCTTCGTCTCGCACGCGCGGCCACCGGTCGGAGTAAGATCGTCAAATTCGAGGGCAACTATCACGGGCATGTTGACTACCTTTTGGTCAAGGCGGGCTCGGGCGTCGCCACTTTTGGGCTGCCGGACAGCTCCGGTGTCCCGCCACAAACCACGCGAGACAGCCTTGTCGCAGCTTTCAACCACCTGGATGCGGTAGAGAATCTATTTAAAGAATACGGAGAGACGATCGCTGCAGTTATTGTCGAACCGGTGGCGGGCAATATGGGTGTAATTCCTCCTGCAGAGGGTTTTTTGATGGGACTCCGTCAGTTGACTCAAAGCTACGGTGCCTTGCTCATCTTTGATGAAGTCATAACGGGCTTCCGGGTCTCTCGCGGCGGGGCCGCGGGGCTTTATGACGTCAAACCAGATTTGGCCTGCCTGGGAAAAATTATCGGCGGAGGATTGCCAGTAGGAGCTTATGGAGGCGATCGACGCCTCATGGAGCTGGTCGCACCGCTCGGTCCTGTTTACCAGGCGGGAACTCTTTCGGGAAACCCACTTGCGATGGCAGCCGGATTGGCCACAATACGGAAACTGACGCCCGAACTTTATGCCTTGTGCGAGATCAAAGGCAAAGCTCTGCAACAAGGGTTGTGCGAGGCGGCAAACCGCTGTGGGATTGCTGCCCAGGTGAACCGGGTGGGCTCGATGCTGAGCCTGTTCTTTCTTGACCATCCAGTCATCGACTCCAGTACAGCCTTTTCGACCGATCGCACATTATACGGCCGTCTCTTTCATGCGCTACTTCGGCGCGGCGTCTACTTGCCACCCTCAGCACTGGAATCGTGGTTTGTCAGCTCAGCTCACAGCGAATCTCTCATTGAACGCACGCTCGAGGCCTTCACTCCGGCTCTGCAGGAGGCTCTTTCGAACTGAGTAGGAGGAACTCAAAACTCAGAACTCAAAACTCACAGATTCTCTGGGCATCGCCCAAGGGGTGGACCTTGCGCTTAGCCATTGCTGCCGACCATGCTGGATACGCTTTGAAGAAGCAACTCGTTCAAGCTCTAAAAGGGATGGGCTATGAGATGCTCGATTTGGGAACCCACAGTGAGGATCCCGTTGACTATCCCGATTTTGCCGAAAACCTGGGCACCACAATTCTTGAGGGTCGAGCCGAGCGAGGCATCCTCATTTGCGGCAGCGGTGTAGGCGCCTCAATAGCTGTCAACAAAATCCCTGGCATTCGAGCAGGTTTGTGCCACGATACATACTCCGCTCACCAGGGTGTCGAGCATGACAACATGAATGTCCTGGTCATGGGCTCACGAGTGGTTGGAGGTGAACTGGCCCTGGAATTGGTTCGCACCTTTCTGGGCGCGACCTTCTCCGAGGAGGAGCGGCACTGCCGCCGTTTGAAAAAGATTAGCCAATTGGAATCCCGCTATTGTCATTCCAGCAAAGAGGAGAAGAAATGAACGGCAAGGGTCCACTTCAGAGCCATGATTGGGGCAGAAAATTGCAACTCCCTCTTGCAATGGCAGCTGAGATGGCTAAAACTAAAACCTTAGTGAGAACCTTCAGTGAGGAATAAGTGAAATTCCCTTGTCTTAGAGTGTTGGGCCCGAAGGGCGTCGAACAAGTTTACGAAATCGCTGACGACGAAATCCTAATTGGGAGAAAATCGGACGTCGACATTGTCTTGGTGGATCCCTATGTCTCGCGGAATCATGCCAAAATCCTAAAGGAGACCGAGGATTACCGCCTTGTTGATCTAAAGAGCACGCACGGCACTTTTGTCAACGACCAGCCTATTGAGCAACAGGTGCTGAACCATGGTGACCGAATCAGACTGGGACGTCTGGAGTTACTTTTTGCCACGAAACAATTGGACATCACCCATTCCACCATTTCCACCACTGTGCCTGATGATCTGGAGAAGTCCATGACACAACTAACCTCGGTTCTCGCTTCTGCGCAATATTCTGACTACTCTGACCTGGAAAAAATGAACTACATTTTGGATTTCCAATACCAATGGGGACAGCAGTTCTCGTCGGAAGCAACTTTCCAACAAATACTCAGATCCGCCCTGAGTATTAGTGGCGCAGAGAGAGGTTTCGTTCTTGCTAAGGAAGAGGACACCTTCGAGTACTCCCTAGGTCTCACCGGCGAGGGACAAGTTTTATCCCAGTCCGACTTCCACGGTAGCAAGACTGTCGTGCACCAGGTCTCGAGCACCGAAGAGCCTGTCTTCATGAGTGAAGGAATTGAAGGTGAACTCGCTCAACAGAAGAGCATTCTGGAGATGAATGTGCGGGCGGTGGCCTGCTTACCACTCAAGGGAATATCCTCCGAGTTAGACAAACCCCAGCTTCTTGGAATTCTCTATCTCGACAGCACCGAGACCATGCATACACTGTCTGGTCTGGATCAGAAAATCTTAAACAAGCTGGCGGGGGAAGCGGGCAACGTGCTCGAGAAGCTGGAAATGATCAGAAGTTTTGAGGAGAGAAAAAAGTTCGAGCAGGAATTGGCCATTGCTTACGAAACCCAAAAAGGTCTTTTGCCTCATTCCCTTCCCCAGTTTGAAAACTTTCACATTTGCGCCTTCAGTGAACCCACTCGTTACGTAGGAGGCGACTTTTACGATTTCCTGGAACACAGACCCAATGAACTGGTGGGGGTTTTGGCAGACGTCTCGGGAAAAGGAGTCCCGGCAGCTCTTTTGAGTTCCCTGCTGCAGGGAGCACTGGACATGGAATGCCGTTCCGGTGCACCACTTGAGGAAGTCCTGGACCAAGTCAATAAGTTCCTTTATGCAAGAACATCTGCCAATAATTTCGTCACTTTGTTTATTTTCTCTTTAAATTCTCAGGGCAAAGGAAAATTTGTCAGCGCAGGACACAACCCGGCTTACTTGTTTCGTGCTCCTACAGATGAGATTGAAGAGCTCGCCTCTGATGGTTTGATCTTGGGTGCTTTCGATTTTGCTTCCTACCAATCCCATACCCTGCAATTAAATCCAGGAGATGTTTTGGTCGTCTATTCCGACGGCGTCACAGATGCAGCCAATCCCCAAGGGGAGATGTTTGGAGAAGAGAGACTTCGAGAAATCGTCAGGTCGAGTGCATCGGCTGGAGCGGAGGTTTTGGAAAAAAGGATTCTGGATTCGCTTGAGCAATTCACTCAGGGAATGCCTCAGACGGATGATATCACTTTTGTACTTCTCGAGGCGGCGAAGGGGTAGTCCGCATAGGCCAACCTTTCATTGTCATGCAACTCCCGGAGGGGCAGACATTGAAGCACCGTACAGCAGACAGAGGAGGAGAAGATGAGAAAACGTGAATTCATTTACTTCTTTGTTTGCACATTGATGATCGGTCAAACCCTATGCTTGGGAAAGGGACTTTCAAAAGCTGCCAAGAAAAAGGTGGAAAATAGATATAAGAAGGCTCGCGGTGAGGACGCTGGAACCTTTCTTGTAGTGACTCGGAAGGGGATTCCGGCGGGACTTGACGCAGTTTCTTTTTTAACCGTAGCATACGGGACACCACCCAGTCCCAAAGTGAAAAAAAACATCCCCGAAGTCGAGATCAAGAATGGGAAAATCACCAAGGTAAAGTCCAACTCTGAGCCAATATCTTTTCAGCCGGGGAGTCTTCTAATCATTGAACGTTTGAGGATTAAGAACGACTACATTGAAATACAAACCCGCACTTTTGAGTCTTCACCAACCAATCGGGATGTTCCGGTTGGTTTAAATCTTTATGAGCGAGCAAGACTAAAGTTTTATTTTGATAGATCTACCATGGAGTCCGACGAACTGGAGGTTGTTTTCTCCACTATCGATGAATGGCTCAAAGGCTTTGATGACCACACCCAAGCGCTCAAGCACAGCCGCAGCATCTCGGGTCCACGTATAGTGTTCGGGATGACCTTTGCACAGGTCGAAGAAATTATGGGACTTCCTGAAACCAAAGAGTCGGATGGTAACAGGGTAATTTACAGGTACAAGGATATGACGGTGGAGTTCTTTGATGGGAGGAGCACCAGATACGCCAAAAAATAAGTAAGGCTGCCGGCTTCAGAATTGGGCGGTACTGATCAGGAGTCAGGAGCCAGGAGTCAGGAATCAGGAGTCAGGATGCAGAAGCTGCCCTGCATTCGTTGGTCAGCGGAAAGGGGGTCAGCGGGTTAAGAGGACAGTGCCTCTGGTCGCCGGTCAAGCCGTCAGCTCCTTCTGGATTCTGAATTCTGGATTCTGAATTCTGAATTCTGAATTCTAGCTCCTGGCTCCTGGCTCCTGACTCCTGACTCCTAACTCCCGAGCTCCGTCTCCTCTGCCCAGAAGCGATGTCCGGTCTGGTGAATGAAGACATCTTCCAGGGTTGGTTTGCCCACCGTCACCGCTTCGATCTGGTCGGGGTAATTCTCCATCAGCTTTGAAGCAAATTCGTGCCCGCGAGGGAGCTCTAATCGAACCGTGCCATCGACCACTCCGGGCTTACAGGCAAACCTCTTTTCAATCTGATCACAAAGACCTTCGGGATCCTGGGTCTGCACTACGATGACGTCTCCGCCGATTGTTTCCTTCAAGGCCACCGGGCTTCCACTTGCGACCACCCGTCCTTCGTTTAGGATCACAAGATAGTCACATCGCTCAGCCTCTTCCATCAAGTGAGTGGTGAGAAGAATGGTCATTCCCCCCTGATCGCGTAGAATGTTCAAGTATTTCCAGAAGTCTCGTCGAACTCCCGGATCCAGCCCTAAAGTGGGTTCATCCAGCATGAGAATTCGAGGGTGATGCAGCAGACCTTTGGCTAGCTCTAAACGACGACGTAGGCCACCAGAAAGCGTTCGGGCTAGATCGCGCCTACGATCTTCCAATCCAAACCGAACGCTCAGGTCCTTCACACGCTCTTTCAGTTCTCCCCCCCTAAGTCCATGAAGACGACCTTGGTGGAGCAAGTTTTCCTCGGTGGTTAGTTGCAAATCCAAGCTATTGGTTTGAAAAACAACGCCAATCATGCGGCGTGCCTGGTGGGGATCTTTTCTTACATCCACACCAGCCACTCTCGCGTTTCCTCCGTCGGGAACAAGCAGGGTACAGAGGATATGAAACAGGGTGGTCTTGCCTCCCCCATTGGGTCCTAAAAGACCGAAGATTTGGTTTCGGTCAACCGAAAACGTGACGTCTTGAAGTGCCTTATTGCGCCCGTATTGGAAGCTGACGTTGTCTACTTCAATAACAGATACAGGCTGGGAATCAGTGATCGAGGGAGAAGGACGCGAACGCTTGTCTGCCATTGGTCATCCATTCGTCTTGTCGATGACCATGAGAATCAGGAGCAAGGGAAGGTAGGCTACTGAAGCTCGCAGAACATGCCTGGCTGAGGTCATTGAGCGGCAGAGGGCTATCTCGAATCCAAACCAGATAAGGGCTGAGCCCAACAAAACCGCACCCGCAAGGTAAACCGTTCCCGCCAAACCCCACATCCATGGGCCAATACTCAAGAAGAATAAGAGGATGCTGAAAGCCAGAATGCGGCGGCTCGTTCTCTTGCCGTCCGGATCGACTGAAGACAACATGGTGAATCCACCGCGCTGGTAATCCTCTTTGTAAATCCAGAAGATGGCTAAAAAATGTGGAAATTGCCAGGCAAAGAGAATCGCAAAGAGAAGCAAAGCATGAAAATCAAGATGCCCTTTCGCAGCCGCCCAACCGATTAAAGGGGGCGCGGCTCCTGGGATTGCACCGATTGCGGTGCAAATAGGAGTCTTCATCTTCAAGGGGGTGTACACAAACAGGTAAAGAACCGCAGTGCCGCAAGCCAGAAAAGCTGCCAGAAGGTTTGTCAACACACCCAAATAAAGCGCACCACTGCAAATGAGAACACCACCGAAGATGACGGCATCACCGGCATCGAGCCGACCGGAAGGCAAAGGACGTGTACGAGTGCGCTGCATTCTGCCGTCCGCTTCACGTTCAAGAAACTGATTCAGGACAGCCGTACCTCCAGCCACCAAAGCCGTGCCCAGTAAAGCATGGACCAGCAGTACGAGATTTACTCTGCCCGAGGAAGCCAGATAGAAGCCGGCTGCCGTGGTGAACACTACCAACAGGGTGACCCTTGGTTTCGTGAGCTCAAAATGTGCTACCAGCTTTGTCGTAAACGGCCTTTCTCTGCCGCTTGCTTCTATTTTCATGAGGCTACTAGCACTGATTCATGGTCTTTCAAGGCCGCGTGACGACTTATTCTTAAGGTGAGAAGAAGACTGGTGGCCAGAAGAAGCGCACCCACTGCCACATGGGAAGCGGTAATCAATACCTTTTCCATGCTGGGCTGCACCTGGTTGACCCAATCGATTCGAACTAGATAAGCTCCCAATCCCAGGAATAATTGGGTAACAAGCAAACCCAGCGTTAAGTAAACCAACCGAATGATCCCCCTATCACCTACTCTTTTGATGAATAGCAGCGACATAAAAACAATTACACCGGTTACTATAAGGGCTCCCATCAGATGTGCCAGCAAAGCTGAAGTGATGAGCACCGCTCCTTTCGTGCCATTGACGCTGCCCGAATGACGAAGCATGGCCCCGAGTACGAGCTGGCAAAGGACAGCTGCCGTACTCAAAAGGGCCAACCTCAGTTCTGAGCCACCAGAGTTCCATGCCCCCCGACCCACTTGACTGAAAGGCCAGGAAAGATCAGTCCAGCCTGGTGATAATAGCAGGGCGAGCGTCACCACCAAACAGAAGAACAATTGAGCCAGGACGGCATGTAGCACAGAGACCGGTGTAGGAAGAAAGAAGAGAACCGTGACTCCTCCCAGAATCCCCTGCGCGATCACTGCCGCCAAGGCGATCAGACCTAGACGACGTACCCATGCGCGTGATTCTGCCTTCCACAACCAGAGGTTCAGAACGATGGTCAGCAGGCCTATTGTGGTGGCGACCATTCGGTGACCGTGTTCATAAAAGACGCCACCCACCATTTCAGGCATCAGTTGCCCATGGGAAAGGGGCCAGTCAGGCACGGAAAGGCCGGCATCATTGCTGGTCACCAGTGCTCCCGCGATGATTAAAAAAATCGTAGCAGCTGCGACTGTCTGGGCGAAGTAGTGAAGCCCCTTACGATATGGATTGTGCACTGATG
>JALLOM010000200.1 GCA_027717865.1 Acidobacteria bacterium AH-259-O06
AAAAGTTTTCTACCTCAAGAGACGAAAGTCCAACGCTGTTCGCTATGTCACTGATCTGTTAGCTAGGATCTTTGGCATTCTAAAGTAATAGCTGAGAAGGCGTTGAGATCCCTGTTTCAGGGCAGTTCTGCCATCCGATCACAGCCACTTGCTCTTTTTTTGTGTTGATCGCTATTGGTTATCAACTCGCCTAATACGCCAACTCCCTCAAAGACTGCCGGATCTCCTCATCAATCTGACAGCTGGCTGGTCCACCCAGATCTTCCAGAGTGAACCGGGTTGACCATCGGCCGCACATGATTCTGATTGGTGTCCCGACGATCATGCATGGGGAAGCTCTATTTCTCTGTCAGCTCTTGCAAAAAATTGTGGACCGCCTCTTCGTACTTAGGAGGATTCATGTTCCAAGAACGGACATGGGTGGCACAGGGAACGCGATGATAAGTGACGATGTCTGGACGGGCTTTCTAAAGTGCATCGCTCGTTTCCACCGGAATCACCGTGTCAGCGTCGCCATGGAACAAAAGAATAGGGATGCTCAGCTGGCCGACACGTTTGAGATGGTTGAAATCCTCCCAATTCATGTCAAATCGGATTCCCGCAATGAATTTGCCGACGGCGGCGAGGAACCCGGGGAGGCCCCGCTGACGCACTCGAAAATCAATGTTCGCACTAAAGTCAAGCATGGGCGCATCCAGGATTAAACCTCGCACTCTCTCAGCCAGCGGCGACTCGTAGAGAAAGTTTATGATGATCGCCCCGCCCATGCTGTAGCCAAATAAAATAAGCTCTTCAGCTCCTTGATCAATGGCGTATCTGACCGCTTCTTCGAGATCTTTCCATTCGGTTTGCATCTTGAACCTTCCCTCTGCTAAAGATTTTCAGCCTGGCATCGCATTGATCGCATTCATAATACGTCCAAGACTCTGGATAACGTTCTCCGTTTTCATCTACGCAAGTCGCTCGAATAAAGTTCTTCATCTGGACTCTTCCACCTGAACAGCGTGGACATCTCTTGCGAAAAACTCGGATGATTGGTTTCAGTCTCATCGTTTAACATGTATTGAATCGTTGGGCCCTGTTTAGAGTGTTGTCAGCGGAGGCTTAACAGAGCCCTTGCGTATCACACTCGTTCCGGGTCTGTTATCCATTTCTTCGTAGATTATCCCGCTGGAACGTTATGGATTACAGATAGCCCCAATAATAGCACCCGCAAAAAAGCCGGTCCACAACTCCTCGGAGGAACGCAAATCATGTCTGACTTCTTGAATCGGCTCCCACCCTCGCTTCACTGACCTGCTGCAGCGTATGAATTTGGAGCCGTGACTAGACGCCACTTTATGGTGGCTAGAATCGACCCATCCATCTTGCCTACCATAACTTTTGCCAAGGCTCTGTAAAATAAAAACTTTCACGTCATATGTAGACTCCTAACGATCCGCTCTTTCTTGATGCTCTTGGCGTCTCTTCACCTTCACCCCTGCGTTGGCTTTTTGCCATGTGACCCTCAGAGCTGAGAGACCTAAATCAAATTGGAGACCTTACCCTAAAGAATACCGTCACATGGCCGTATAGTCGGCAAACGGGACTTTTGCCTGCCCCACCTGGTCGTCGCGTTTCAAGTCGACGTGAAGCCGGTTTACCTCCATATGGGTTGGCATTCCAAACTTGCCACAACGCGATTTCTGGGATTTTTCAAGTGGCCGACATCGCAGCCTCCTGCTGCTGCTTCCCGAGTAGTCTTGCCGTTTAATGGTGATGTTTAACTGTCTTCTTTTGGCCATCACAGGCCGGCTTTTAGTTTTGAAGTACCGGCACCAGTATTGGATTTGGTTCTCATTGACTAGATTCGCAAAGACTGAGATTCTGATTACATGGCTATTCCTGAAGCGCTTTTGAGTGAGATTCGGGGACTGCGCCGGAAACCTAGCGAGTGGTTTTCAATAGAGGACATTAAAAAGAACGACCGCGACCTGGAAATTGCAGGCAGATACATCGCAAAGCGTACCAACAAGGAGCTGGTGATACCCAGAGAAAAGAAAGAGATTTACGAGAAGCTTGAGGATTGGGCAGCCCGGCTTCTCGAAAAGGAAGTGAGACTGTACGAATACAGGCTATGGCAGCTGTGCTCGGAGAATTCAGCGATCCCCAGCATCCAGGACGACAAAGTGCTCGTTGAAACTGCCAGTGAGTACATGACTAGTTCTGTAGAAGAACTGAAAGAGATGATCTCGAATTTCTGCGGGTACAAACCTGATGAGTTTTTCGGAGGGCGATCAAGACTTAACGTTACAAGCACGAAACTGAATGCCGAAATGTCGGTTACTATTCCGCTGGCCGCGGAAATCGCCAGGCTCGAAATGCTCGATACCGGCCACGGAGCGCTCCACAGATTGGGCCATGCACAAATCAGAATGGAGCGGTTCTTCTCGAAGACATACGCCACAATCCCTCATCCTTTTCGCGACGAAAATCTACTGACTCTTTCGCCAAGAGATCTGAAACAAGCCATTCGATTGATCACGTACGTCGTCTTCAAGAAGGTAGACGAGCTCCGTCTCGCCGGTTTCGAAGAAAAGTTCGTCAACGTTTTTCTGGGCTATCTCTCCTGTTCGCGCGAATCATCCGCCCCGGTCATTGAACAGATAACAGCCCTGTTTGAGCCATTCCTGAAGAAGCTGTGTTTCGTTTTCGACCGTAAGGACCCAAACGGAAAGCCGCTGTGGCCATTCTCGTTAGACGGCCTCATAGCCGGACTGAACCTTTCGCAGGCCGACTTGAAGAAGACCGACAAGACTTATTGGCAGGGGCGGTCCGTGCAGGATGGCACTTTAAGACTGGCCTACCAATTACGGCACATGTCAGCACATGAGGCGCATGAGTATCCGTACTACGAAAACGAAAGGCATGCATACTTCATATTCGCTGCCATAGTGCTTTCCTGCGCGACCGTGCTTCAGGCTAGTCCAGATATCCGGAAGGTAGTGGAGCTATTTAATAACTTAAATTGGGGTATCCATTTGACTAAGCTACCCCCAACATGTAGTGTGTTGAGGTATGCGAGAGTATCCCAGAAACCTTGAAGAATTCGAGGCCTCGTTTCCGTCGGAGGAGGCGTGCCGTGACTATCTTTGTCGGATTCGATGGCCAAACGGATTTCGTTGCGCACGCTGTGGGAGTCAGAAAGCTTATCCGATTGGCACGGTACTTTATCAGTGCGCGAAATGTCGTTATCAGACGTCTGTAATAGCGGGAACAATTTTCCAGGATACGCACAAACCCCTGAGGATGTGGTTCAGAGCGATCTGGTGGGTGACCGGACAAAAGAACGGTGCCAGTGCGTTGGGGTTGAAGAGGATCCTTGGTCTCGGCAGTTATCAGACAGCTTGGTCGTGGCTGCACAAGATGCGGACTGCTATGGTGAGGCCGGGACGTGACCGGCTGACGGGCGTTGTTGAAGTTGATGAATCGTATGTGGGTGGGGAAACATCGGCAAAAAGGGGCAGAGGCGCTGAAGGTAAGGCTTTGGTTGTAGTTGCCGTAGAAGATAAAGCAGACAAGGGGGTTGGACGCATCCGAATGGCGGTCGTGCCCGACGCCTCGGCAGAAAGCTTGACCCCGTTTGTCCAAGCATGCGTCCAGGAAGGAAGCACGGTTCGAACAGATGGCTGGCGAGGGTATGACAAACTGAAGTCGGCGGGATACAATCGCATTGTGGAGCGCAAAGATGCCTGCGTGGGACACAAACCATTGAAACTTGCTCATCTTGCCATATCTCTGCTCAAACGCTGGCTTATGGGCACTCACCAAGGGGCGACCAGTCATGAACATCTCCCATACTACCTCGACGAGTTTGTTTTTCGATTCAATCGCCGAACATCAACTCACCGCGGCCTGCTGTTTCTCACACTTCTCCAGAACTCCGTGCTCGGACAGCCCCTTCCTTACAAGAAAATCGTCAAGCATGTCCGAGGCCCAAAACCCAAGGACCACTACATGTTGGGGGTAGCTTAGTCAAATGGATACCCCATATAACTTAAATATCGAAGACCACCTGCCCAAAATGCAGGTGGTCTCGGTTATACTGTAAACCCTGTAATCACTTTAACTCACGATGAAAAGAGCGGTACTACGAACCTGTTGATATGTGTTGACCTGGGGTGCTCCTTGCTGCTACATCTCTAAGGGCGTTGGCCCACCTGTCCGGAAAGGGCGTTACACGTCCAAGTGGGCAAAAGGGTAGCTTCCGACTAGCGGTTTGCTGCACAAGGACGAGTCAGGCCAGGCTGTGCTGAACTCGGAGGATTGCCGAAAACGTTCCTGAAGTCCGGGAAAAGGCTCGGGCACTGTTTGATTACTACTCTCGCTTCGAGCTCTCCTTCATCTCCAACGCGAGCTCCCGGAGAGTTGCGAGTGGGACTGGCGATCACGTATCTCTCGAATAAGCGCACAGCCTCGCTGGATTTCCCAGAACCCATTCGATTGACGGCATATCGGTGAAGCGTTTCGCTCGGCACCAAAGACAGGAAGATTCTTTGATCACATATATAACTGGTCTCACCCCTCCCCCACACCTTCCTTGGCACTGTCGGTCGAGGCGTTTCGGAGCACAGCAACCTGTCTTTTCAGATTCTCAGTCTTCCTGATGAGCGAAACGATATAGACAAAGAGGACGATCCAGCAAGCCGTCTGCGCCCAAAAAAGATAAGTCATGTCTTCAGCCTTTCCGTGGTTAAGAGTGACAGCTCATCTTGCATTCTCTCCAGATCCATCCTTTGTCTGAGAAGCAGGAGGAATAGGAAGCTGCAAGACGCCATGCACACCACCAGTGCCACCATCATTTTCGGGTGAATCCCGCCCCCTCGACCCCCAAAGACTACGGGAGAGATGCCGCGCATCACTCTCGCCGAGACGTAAACCAGAGGTAGATCGAGAAAAGCGACGATTGCAAAGACGGCGGCGAACCTGGCTTTTTTGGAGTCGTGCCCGATGGCAGACCGCAGTACCAGATAAGCAACGTAGAGCACCCATAGAATGAAAGTCGTAGTCAGCTGCGGGTCCCACGTCCACCATGTGTTCCAAGAATGCCTGGCCCAGATGCTTCCGGTTATGATGGTGATCGTCAGAAATACCACGCCCAGCTCCGCTGAAGAGTAAGCCAGGATGTCTGAGAACCGACTCTCCTTTCTCAGGTACTGAATGCTCGCTATAAAGACCACAATGAAGGCAACCGTCGCTACCCAAACGGATCCCATATGGAAGTAGAAAATCCTCTGGACGTGTCCCATCTCCCGTTCTGTTGGGGCGTAGAAGAAAGCGGCGTAGAGTGCGATAACCATGGACAGGAAGGTGAGCGCGAGAAGAAGCTTCGTTGTCCCGGATAGATGATCCATTCTTTCCTCTTACGCCCTCCAGAGAAGTAGCTACGGTGCTACTTGCTAGAAGCGACGGTGCGACTGGTTTTGCCGAGAATCTAAGATCCACAACACGGTACAATAGACCGAAGTATAAATCTAGTACTACTCATGGGAGGCTTGGATGTTTGCGATAATTGTAACTCTGGCTTCACTCCTGCTGCTGACTTCTCCGCACTCCCTTGCGCAGGTTCTGACTCACGAGCTTCAGATTGGGTTCGGTGTCGACAATCCGGAGCTTCGCTTGCTGGTCTAAGCGGTTAAGTCAGCGGCCAGTGGAGGTATAGTCGGCAAGTCGTCCAGGTGGGGTGCCGCATACCATCGCGCCTGATCAGGTCATGGCTCAATGCGGATTCGATCGTTCACGGCTCCACGAAGGCGCTGCTTGCATCCAAGGTACTTCTCTGTCGTCTGCACTGAGACGTGGCCGAGCAGAAACTGGATTTACTCCAACTCGCCGCCCGCTTCGTGACAAAGGCGTGCACAGGATCGCCGAAGATCATGGGGCGCCAGTTTCGGTACACCGATTTTCGCGGCGTACTGTTTGACCACATGCCACACAACCTTCTCTGTCATGCCGTTACCCCAGGCTGTTCCCGCTCTACAAACGCACCGAAATAATCTTCCGCTCGTAACTCCGGCGGCCGCGAGCCATATGTCGATGGTTCGTTTGACCCAGTCTGGAACAGGCACGGTCCGAATATGACCGCCTTTCCCAAGCAGGTCAATCATCGCCCAATGGTCTTCACGACGCTGGAGGTGATCGATGGTCAGATCAGCAAGTTCACGGCGACGAAGCCCACAGCCCAACAGGGTTGCCAGGATCGCTCGGTCGCTCCGGCATTTGAGAAGCGCGTTTTGCAGTCCTCGTCATGTCTGAGCTGAAGAGATTCCGCAATCGCGTCCAATCCTTGAAGCAGTTAATCGAACAATCCGACTTAAGCGATGAATGGAAGCAGGTGGCCCGTGACGGCGTGCTGTCCTGGGTCGCAGGTATGGCTGAAGAGGAATGGATACAGGATGCAGGTGTGACCCCAGCCGAGGCCGAATATCTTCGCAACGCGGGCCTATGGCCGTGGAGGAGAGAGAGTTAAGGCCCGTGTGCAC
>JALLOM010000201.1 GCA_027717865.1 Acidobacteria bacterium AH-259-O06
GCAAACTCGGACACGATCCGTATCCCCACAAGTACGAGCTTAGTCACGCCGTGCGGGAGCTGGCCCAGAGATTTTCCCCCAAGTCGCGGGAGCAGTTGGACAAAGAGCAAGTTTCGGTGCAAACGGCGGGTCGACTCCTCACCTTGCGGGGACACGGAAAAGTTACTTTTGCGGATATCTTGGGTGCAGGTGAGCGCATCCAGGTTTATGTGCGGCAGGATCGAGTCGGTGAGGAAAACTATCAGCTTTTTCGACTGCTTGATATCGGTGATATCGTGGGGGTGCGAGGCGTCCTATTTCGTACGAAGACCGATGAATTGACGATCTTTGCAGACCACTTGGACTTTTTGGCCAAGGCTTTATTGCCCCTGCCGGAAAAGTGGCACGGTTTGAGCGATGTTGAGATCCGCTACAGGCAGCGCTACCTCGATCTGATTGCCAATCCATCTGTGAGAGAGATTTTCATACGACGCAGTCGCATCACATCGGAAATCCGGCGCTTCCTCGAATCGAAAGACTACCTGGAGGTTGAGACTCCCATGATGCAGCCCATCGCAGGAGGAGCAACGGCTCGACCCTTTCAGACCTTCCACGAGGCTCTCAACATGCCCCTGTTTCTGAGGATCGCCCCGGAACTTTACCTGAAAAGATTGATCGTGGGTGGGTTTGACCGAGTCTACGAGATTAACCGCAACTTTCGCAATGAGGGAATTTCCACACAGCACAACCCTGAATTCACCATGTTAGAGTTCTATCAGGCGTACAGTAATTATAAGGATCTAATGGACTTGACGGAAGAAATGCTGAGCACGGTCGTCCAACGCGTGAGCGGCGGCTTGGAGCTGGAATTCGATGGCAAGCAGATCGATTTAAGCAAATTTGCCCGTTATTCTGTGCTGGAAACCATCCGGGAATTTTGGAAAGGAGATGGTGTCCCTTCTACTGAAGATCTGTGCGAGCGAGAACGGGTGAGGCTTTTACTGCAAAAGGTCGGCGTAGAATTCAAACAGGATGAGAGTTGGGGAAAGCTGCTGGGGAGGTTGTTTGAGCGAGTGGCAGAGGACCATCTCATCCAGCCGACCTTCGTCTATGATTTTCCGGCTGAGCTTTCTCCACTTGCCAAGAGGAAGGATGAAGATCCTCGTTTCGCGGAGCGATTTGAATTATTCATAGGCGGCCTTGAAATTGCGAACGCTTATAGTGAGTTGAATGATCCGGAGGAGCAGGAAAAACGGTTTGAAGAACAGGTGCAAGCCCGTGCCCGTGGAGACCAGGAAGCCCATGCTATGGATGAGGACTACATAAGAGCATTGCGCTATGGAATGCCTCCAACGGCCGGAGAGGGGGTCGGGATCGACCGTCTGATAATGGTCCTAACTGGTTCTTGTTCGATTCGAGAGGTCATTCTTTTCCCGCACCTCCGACCCGATTGAAGAAGTGATGGAGGGGCCGGGTCTTTAAAATTTAAATTTTGGGCCCAAAATTTAAATTTTAAACCCCCCGGCCCCTCCATCACCTACGACCATACGCCCTGTTGCTCATGAAATTCGAGCTTTTCGTGGCCTTTCGATACCTTCGGGCGAGACGCAAGCAAGCTTTGATCTCAGTAGTGACTGTGATCTCGGTGCTGGGTGTGACTGCGGGGGTAATGGCTCTGAACATCGCATTGGCTGTAAATGCGGGAATGAAGAAAGAGTTCCGGGAGCGAATCCTGGGTGCCACCTCGCATGTCAACCTGTTGAGAGCGGGTCAGGGACCCATCTCCGATTACGAAGGTCTGGCTGATCAAAGCAGCCACATACCCGGAGTGCTGATCGTTACTCCCACCATTTATGGCCACGCTCTTCTGGTGAGTGATTTACGTGAACGGCCCACCATTATCAAAGGGGTAGACTTAAGACAGAAGGAACACTTTTCCGATCTTCTTCCCAAGATCACCGAAGGAAGCCTGGATACGTTTGATCAGTTGACTCCCGTGCCTGCCGTTATGTTGGGAACCGATCTTGCTCAGGCTCTCGGTGTGATGGTGGGAGAAAACATCCGTGCCATGGGCTTAAGCGGAGAGCTATCCCCATTGGGGAGGATGCCCCGTATCGTGACTTTTCGGGTCGCTGCCATCTTTGAATCCGGTCTTTGGGAATATGATGCAAACTGGGCTCTCATACCTCTGTGGGCGGCACAGCGCTTCGTTGGATTCTCTTCAGATGAAGTCTCGGCCCTTGAATTTCGCATCCAGGACATTTTCGCAGCTCAAAGTGTGGCCACAAAAGTCAAGGATGTTGCTGGGTCAGGGTACATCACTAGCACCTGGATCGAGCTGAATCGGCCTCTTTTTTCGGCCTTAGAGCTGGAAAAGCTGGCGATGTTCATCGCCATTGGATTGATCGTTTTGGTGGCCTCCCTGAACATTGTGAGTACACTGACATTGATGGTCATGGAGAAAAATCGTGATATCGCCATTATTACGGCGATGGGGGGTACCGCTCGGACCATCATGGCAGTTTTTGTGCTTCAAGGCTTAATTATCGGTTTGGTGGGGACCATTCTGGGAGATCTTCTGGCAAGTGCAGCGGTCTGGTATTTCCATACGTACCGGGTTTTTCGTCTCGAACCGCAAGTCTATGTGATCCCTTATGTCCCCTTTCAGTTGAATACAAGCGACGTACTCGTGGTGTCCCTCGTGGCCATCCTAATCAGTTTCTTGGCTACAGTATATCCGGCTCGTGCCGCTTCCCGATTGGATCCGGTACAAGCATTGAGGTATGAATAAGTTCCTTAAAATCGAAGGGCTTTCCAAATCGTTCCAGTCTGGGAGTGAGAAGCTCCACATTCTGGTGGACCTGGCCTTGGAGGTTGAAGAGGGACAGATGGTAGCTGTCACCGGTGCTAGTGGATCGGGCAAGAGTACCTTCCTTCACCTGGTCGGTGGCATGGAAAGGGCCGATAGTGGACAGATTTTATTTGAAGGAACAGAGGTCACGCGTCTGGCAGGCCGCGAATTGGCAAAATTACGAAACGAAAAGATCGGGTTCATCTTTCAATTTCATCACTTGCTGCCGGAGTTCTCTGCTCTGGAAAATGTGATGTTCCCACTTCTTCTGCGCCGCATTCCTTTGAGCCAGGCAGCCGAAAGAGGACGAACCTCGCTGGCTGAAGTCGGCCTCAGTGAACGGATTCACCACAAGCCAGGAGAGTTGTCCGGAGGCGAACAACAGCGCGTTGCGGTTGCGCGTGCCCTGGTGGGAAAACCACGGTTATTGTTGGGGGATGAACCCACGGGCAATTTGGATACGCACACTTCGGAAAAGATCTACGAACTACTGTTGGGCGTGCACCGCCGCCACCGCTTGACTTCCATTATCGCCACCCACAATCCAAGGTTGGCTTCTTTATGCGATGTCGAAAAACGCCTGCGAGAGGGCAAGCTTGTCGACCCTTGACCGGAGCCAGGAGTCAGAAGCCAGGAGTCAGGAGCCACAGACCACAGACCAACTCGAAACTCACAGTTCAAAAGCTCAAGGCTCAAGAGCTCAAAGCTAAGAACTTGGAACCTGAAATCTGGAACCTGGAACTGGACAGCTGTCAGTGTCCGAGGATATCTTTATTTGCGGAAACACTACAGTTTTTGTTAAAAAGGAAATCGAGGTAGGGTGACTTTGAAGAAGCGATATGTTTGAGAAGTACACCGAAAAGGCTAGACGGGTCATCTTCTTCGCCCGGTATGAGGCCAGCCAGTTAGGCTCACGAAGAATCGAAACGGAACACGTTCTGTTGGGGTTGCTCCGGGAGGACAAGGCCCTCACCAGCCGTTTTTTCCCGCACGCTGAAGCTACCTTCGAGACCGTCCGAAAACAGGTCGAAGGCCGTACGGTCGTCCGAGAAAAGGTTTCCACCTCCGTAGAATTGCCCCTGAGTGATGAGTCAAAACGGGTGCTGACCTATGCGGGTGAGGAAGCAGATCGGTTGATGTGCAATTACATTGGAACGGAGCATATCCTCCTTGGCCTGCTGCGCGAAGAGAAGTCTTTGGCGGCTGAGATTCTCTATGAAAATGGTCTGAGGCTTTCCCGGGTGCGGGAAGAGCTGGCGGGACCCAGCACCGAACGGCCTGCTCCTTCGAAGTCAAAAGAGTCGCTTATCTTGACGGAGTTCAGCCGTGACCTCACGGAAGCGGCTATCAATGGGGTATTGGACCCGCTGATCGGGCGAGATGCTGAGATTGAGCGCCTCGTCCAGATTCTATGCCGGCGCACCAAGAATAATCCCGTGCTGATTGGGGAGCCAGGGGTTGGGAAGACTGCAATCGTCGAGGGTCTGGCCCAGAAGATTGTCAATGGTGAAGTCCCTTCTATGCTCGGTGATAAGCGAGTTGTGGCCTTGGACATTTCGCTCATCGTGGCGGGAACCAAGTACCGCGGTCAGTTCGAGGAACGTCTCAAGGCGATCATGAAGGAACTGGTAGAGAATCCCAATTTCGTTATCTTTGTCGACGAATTGCACACACTGGTTGGTGCAGGCTCAGCGGAGGGTTCTCTGGATGCGGCCAACATTTTGAAGCCGGCGCTGTCCCGAGGGGAGATTCAATGCATTGGGGCGACGATACCCTATGAGTATCGGCGCTCCATAGAAAAAGATCGAGCTTTAGCGCGGAGGTTTCAAGCCATAAAGGTAGTTCCGCCAACCGAAGAGGAAACACTTCAGATTATTTACGGTGTCAAAAGTCGCTATGAATCATTTCATCAGGTGGAGTACACGGATGAGGCGATTCACACCGCAGTGTATCAGTCCGATCGCTACATTACGGATCGGTACCTCCCCGACAAAGCCATTGACGTTCTGGACGAGGCAGGGGCTCGCGTGAAGCTCGCCAGCACCCTTCTCCCCGAAGAGGTGAGTGATGTTCAAAAGAAACTAAAAGTGATCGTTCACCAGATGGATGATGCTATCTCGGCCAAGGAATTCGATCGGGCGGCTAAGCTGAAAGATCAGGAACTGCTCGAGCGCGAGAACTTGCAGGTCATTAAGGAACGCTGGAAGGTCAAGAATCGAGTACGTCCTCAGGTCGCCAAGGAACATATCGAACAGGTGATTTCACGCTGGACTGGTATTCCAGTCACTTCCCTGCAAGAGGAAGAAATGCAGAAGCTGCTTCGCATGGAGGAAGAACTTCACAAGAGAGTCGTGAGTCAAGAACGGGCAATTTCGGCTCTGTCCAGAGCGATTCGTCGCAGCCGGGCTGGGATGAAGAATCCCAACCGGCCGGTTGGATCCTTTCTCTTTCTGGGTCCCACGGGTGTGGGCAAAACGGAGCTGGCAAAATCTTTGGCACAGGTCCTCTTTGGTAGCGAAAAGGCTCTTGTTCGCTTTGACATGTCCGAGTACATGGAAAAGCACTCGGTTTCGAAACTGATTGGGTCTCCTCCCGGCTATGTTGGCCATGAGGAGGGGGGCCAGCTGACCGAGAAAGTGAGACGCAATCCCTATTCCGTGCTGCTGCTGGACGAAATCGAAAAGGCTCACTTTGAGGTTTTCAACATTCTTCTTCAAGTTTTTGAAGACGGCCAATTGACGGATTCCCACGGCAATACGATTGATTTCAAAAACAGCAGCATCATCATGACTTCTAATATCGGGGCCCGCTACCTGGTGAATAAGCCTCCGGTGGGATTTTCTACCACTCCTGAGCAAGGGAAGCAAAAGGTGAAAGATTTGATCTTGAGTGAGGTCAAGAAGCTGTTCAATCCAGAATTCATTAACCGTCTGGATGAAATCATTATCTTTGACTCGTTGAGCGAAGAGGATCTGAGCGAGATTGTGGACCTGCTATTGAGGCAAGTAAATGAGAATCTGGCGCCCAAAGAGATCGACATTGATCTGGAAAAGCGCGTCAAAAATTGGATCATACAAAAGACCTGTCATGATCGGTCCTACGGAGCGCGTCCGCTTCGCCGAGCCATTCAGCGCTACATCGAAGATCCGGTGGCCGAGCTCATCATCCAGGGAAAATTGAAAGAAAAGCAAACGCTTGCCATCTATCTAAAGGATGAGGCGCTTTACTATCGGGCGAAAGGATCCAAAAGCGAAGGAGCACCTCTCTCTTACGGCTTGGCTTAGTGCCTCGCTCCGTGAATACAAGCAGTCTCTGATCGATGGCGCGTCATTACAGGATTTGATTTTGTTGCATTATCAACACTTGCTCTGGACCTGGATGGCTCGATAAAATTAACCCCTTATGAGGGGTCTGAAGAGCGTAGTTGGAACTATTATGAGTCTGCCTGGATTCACCTTAATCCTCTCGTTTCTCTTTGCCCCGACGATTGTGTCCTCCCCCTTGCCGGCTCAAGCAGATAAGCCTCCCCAGCGGATCGAGGAGATCCGAATCATAGGCAATCGTCGTGTCCCCGAAAGCACTATCCGTTATTACCTGCAGAGCAAAGAAGAAGATGCCTATAACGAGCAGCAGATCTTGCGCGACTATCGCA
>JALLOM010000202.1 GCA_027717865.1 Acidobacteria bacterium AH-259-O06
GGCCATTCTCCGCCACCTCGGCCACGACTCGGGTGTCAGAAATGCGGGCTTGGGTTTCAAATTGGTTCGGGGGATACAATTTTCTATTGCCTGAACTTGTTTTGAGATTTACGATTACACGAGAGCTTCTGAACAACTGGCGGCATTGGCATTGGGTGAAGTTCTCGCCAGGGCCCGTTACGGAGGAGTTAAGGGAATGAAAACCGTTCGTCAGCTTTTGCAAACGAAGGGGCACGACGTCTGGGGGGTTGCGCCGGATACCTCGGTGTTTGATGCCCTTGAAGTGATGGCCGGCAAGAATGTCGGTGCCTTGCTGGTGCTTGAAGCCGATGCATTGGTTGGCGTTTTCTCGGAGCGGGATTACGCCAGGAAGGTCATTTTGAAAGGAAAAGCGTCCAAGCATACGCTCGTCAGGGAAATCATGAGCCACAGAGTGGTCTGCGTCAGCCTCGAACATTCCGTCGAAGAATGTATGGCGCTCATGACGGACAAGCGTGTCCGTCATCTACCGGTTCTCGAAGAGCAAAAGTTGGTTGGTGTTATTTCGATCGGGGATGTAGTGAAGGCCATCATCTCTGAACAGGAGTTCATGATCGAGCAGCTCGAAAATTACATTACAGGAACCCGATAGGCCACACACACACATCAAATTTAGTTCTGCTCGGGTGAGCCACCGGCTCGCCCCTCTGAGGAGGCCGACTGAGCGCAGTGCCGTGATCTGTGGGCACCACCAGTGAGGAAAATGCGGGGTCAGGGGGAAGGCCAATTCGTTAACGGTGCCTTGGGTTTCACGCCAAATGACCTTTCGGCTTCAGTTTTTCCATCGAGCATCCTCTCTATCTATCGAGATCAACCCAGTATAATCAAGCGGGGTTGAACTTTTATGTCTTTTGGATAGGGAGTGTTGGATGAAACGTATTGCGGTCAGTATCCTGCTGACTGGGCAAATTGAGTCGAGTGAGGTTCTATTAGTCAAGCGCAATGCGCGGCTGGCTTTTTTTGGAGGGTATCTTGCCTTCCCGGGTGGCACTCTGGAAGAACAAGACCGAGAAGTGGCTGTGAGTCACCTTCCTGATCTGGAGGAACCACTCGAAGAAGATTATCCCCTTTTTTTGGCTGCCGCTGCGCGAGAACTTTTTGAAGAAACTGGAGTTTGGCTGGCGCGCGGGTCATCAGCGCCGTCCCGTGAAGGACTGCGTGAGTACCGGCGGCAGATGCTGAGGGGTCAGATTCGCTTCCCGGAGATCTTAAAACGGGAAGATCAACATCTGGATGGAAGCGAGTTCACACCGATCTGCCGTATCACCACTCCTCCATTCACGCCGAAACGCTACGACACCTGGTTCTTGCGTTGTCAGATGCCGGCTGGGGAAGAAGTGGAGATCTGGCCCGGGGAGTTGGATGAAGGATACTTCGTCACTGCTGACGAAGCCCTAGAGCGGTGGCGCGGAGGCGAAGTTTTAGTTGTTCCGCCGGTACTGATTCTTCTTCAAGAATTGGCCGGCCGCAATTGTCAGAGCTTTCTCACCCGGGTCCGGGAGCTGACCGAGTCCTACCATCGAGGAAAGCTGCACCATGTCTATTTCAGCTGCGGTGTTTTGCTGGCTCCACTGAAAACCTGCACCCGGCTGCCGGCCACTCATACCAATGCTTACCTGGTGGGAGATCAAAGACTGTATCTCATTGATCCAGGACCAACCGAGCCATCTGAACGAGAAAAACTCTGGGAACTACTGGATGAACTGATTGCACAAGGAAAGACGATCGGAGGGGTCCTTTTGACGCACCATCACCCCGATCACGTGGGAGCTGTAATGGAAAGCCAGCGACGCTACGGATTACCCGTTTACGCTCATCGATACACGGCCAGCCGTCTGCCCCATATTGATTTTGCCGGATGCTTGGAACACGGTCAGGAGTTGCACCTGGGTGTCTCACCCGATGGCCAACGGGGATGGAAACTGCGCGTTTACCACCTTCCGGGACATGCCCCGGGACACCTCGCTTTTCAGGAGACACGCTACCAGGCGCTCGTCGTCGGCGACCTCATCTCCACTCTTTCTCCAATTCTGATTGACCCCTTGGACGGTCACCTGGACGCTTACATGAAGTCTTTACGTTTCCTGGAGTCCGTAGCTGAAGGGCACCTTTATCCCGGTCACGGTCCGCCCGTGCGGGAAGGCCGAGAAGCTGTTCAGAAAGCGATTCGTCATCGCCAGGAGCGAGAGGAGCAAATATTGGCAGCCCTGCATCTCAACCCCCAACCGTTGGAGAAGCTGCTGGAGAAGGTTTACTCGGACCTGGAGCAACAATTCACGCCACTTGCAGAACGTTCTCTGATGTCGGGTTTGATTAAGTTGATCGAGGAGGGACGTGTCGAGGAAACTGCCAAAGGCTACCGGCTCAGGGGCTGAGGTGCGCGAACTCCGGCCCACCTGGAAATTGTAATTTCGTAGTAAAAGCCCAATTTTTTTGTTGCTTGAGACGACCTTGTTGCCCACCAGCGGCCAGATTCTAAACTGGGCGGCTTTGCTCCCCTTTTCACCTGTGGCGGGAACGACCTCAACTCGCCGGACCAGAAGCTAAAGGAGTGTTTTCGAGTAACATCGCCATCCCCATTCCACGACTTATACAGAGCGTCGCGATCCCATAGCGCGCCTTTCGACGGTGCATTTCATTAGAGTCACGACAATCCGCGCACCGGTGCAGCCGATCGGGTGCTTCCTCAGGGAAGTGTTGTTGATTGTCTTCTGCAGCCCCGCAATAGGTGATTCTGTCTGGATTCCCTACGCTTTTTCTGTCATCAAACATGTATGAAGCAGAACAAGAACTTATCTCGAGCCTCTCCCCACCCTGGTTGCCCATTGAGTGGTCAGGACTCAACAACACTTCCCTGATGAAGCACCGGTTGGTTGCACGCAAATCCTGTAGTTCATCTTTGAAGCGGGCGCCGACGTTAGGTCACCCACGCATTGCCCTCCTCGTCGTTCGCCGGTAAAATAATAAGCAGATGACTAGGAAACTGGCACTTACGGAGCTGGTCGAATGCTCACCTGGTCGAGTCAGCGGGACGCCGGTGTTCAAAGGCACCCGAGTCCCCGTGCAAACCCTCATCGATCACCTAGAGGCGGGGGACAGCTTGGAAGTGTTCCTCGAAGACTTCCCGTCAGTGACACGGGAGCAAGCTGTTCAGTTTCTCGAGCTCGCGAAAGACGCAGCCCTGGCAGGAATTGATGAAAGTGCTGCTCGATGAGTCGGTGCCGCGTCGCCTCAAGGAGTGTCTCGAAGGACACGAGGTTTCGACCGTTCGAGACGAAGGATGGCAGACCAAGGACAACGGAGAGGTGCTGCAATTGGCCAGCGGAGGGTTCGACGTGTTCGTGACCGCAGACCAGAACCTCGAACATCAACAAAACCTCGCGAAATACGAAATCGGCGTCGTGGTGCTCGTGGCTTCGACCAACCGCCTACAGGACTACTTGCCCATAGTGCCGCAGCTGTTGCAAACGTTGGACACGGTCAAGCCTGGCCACGCAGTCCACGTCGCCGCATAACAAGGCGATGTAGCGGACTTGCTTAAGCGCCGATTTTTCGGAAGGTTAACTCCGCTTCGTTCAGTTTATCATCTGTTCGGTGTTCCCTCGCCGTCACCGCACGCCGCTGATTGCCGAAACGTTATGCTGCCACAGAAAAGAGTCATGAAGATTGTACTGATAATCGTTGGGGTTCTGTGTCTTCTCTATGTTGCCTATCGCTTTGTTGTGCCCGCTGCAATCGTCTAGATAGGTTGTGGGCCCATAAACCAGGACAGTGTTCGTGTGGAGAATGTTGAAGTCTATAATGAGGCATTGGATGAGCAGGGCTCAGTTGTTCGAGCTGGGGACGGTCGTAAGTACCTGAACATTGACGGCACCGTTAAGGTGCGCTGGAACGACTTTGACGTATACCATTTTCAGCTTGTTAAGGAAAAGGCTGCCGAGTTGGGAAAGCAGGAGAATGTCGGGGACAATCTTGAGGAGAAGAAGTTGTTTGACTCAGCACTGGCTGATTGTTTAAGAGCGGACAAAATAGGGGTAAGCCTTATAAACATTTGGGACACAGGGCTTCCTCGTGCAGTCCAGATTACAAGCCTGTAAGTCTAATAGGGCTGGGACTGTGGAAGCGGCGAATGATCAGGCCCGCGTGAGGAAGCGATCCTTAGGGAAGCGTTGTTGATTGTCTTCTGCAGCCCCGCAATAGGTGATTCTGTCTGGATTCCCTACGCTTTTTCTGTCATCAAACATGTATGAAGCAGAACAAGAACTTATCTCGACCCTGTCCCCACCCTGGTTGCCCATTGAGTGGTCAGGACTCAACAACACTTCCTGATGAAGCACCCGAAGAGGCTACCGGCTGATCGCTCCGGTTGTCTTTGAGGCAGATGAACAAGAGAAGCCAGATCAGCCTGAAGAGATGGCTGAGGCGACAAGAGAAGCGCCCTTCGTGAGAGCTAAGATTCTAAAGGCTCTTTGGTTCGTGGTTCCGACTGTGGTTTTGGTCACGGCGGGACTGCTCTGGCTACCTGGGTGTTTTTGCGCCTGCAGTGGAGTTGCCAAAGTCCATCGCTGTGCTCCCCCTTGACAATCTTAGTCCTGATCCAGAAAGCGACTACTTCTCCGACGGCATGACCGAAGACATCACGACCGAATTATCAAAGATCGGTGATCTGAAGGTCATAGCCAGAACCTCGGCCATGCGCTACAAAGGAAGCGACAAAGGCCTGAGGGAAATCGCAGAGGAACTAGCCCGCATTTCTCACACTAAAAGAAAAAAAGACAGCCCCTTGTGCTATAAGTAGTTTATAAATCAATAACTTATAGAAAGAAAGGAAAATCCGGCGATGTCCTACTTTCCCACACAGTCTCCCGTGCAGTATCATCGGCGCTGGAGGGCTTAACTTCTGTGTTCGGTATGGGAACAGGTGTTGCCCCTCCGCTACAATCGCCGGAAACCGGTGCAGCTCACATCTGACAACTGACGGGATAGATTGTCAGCTGTCAGATGTCAGCTCTTTCCAAAACAAGGACAAACCCACAAGTCGAACGCGGTTTGTGCAGCAAAAAATTCTAGGTCAAGCCGCACGACCGATTAGTACAGGTCAGCTTCATCCGTCACCGGACTTCCACATCCTGCCTATCAACCTCGTCATCTCCGAGGGGTCTTCAGTCCCGATAGCTCGGGAGGGAGATCTTATCTTGGGGCGAGCTTCACGTTTAGATGCATTCAGCGTTTATCTCTTCCGCACTTAACTACCCAGCGGTGCTCCTGGCGGAACAACTGGTACATCAGCGGTGCGTCCAACCCGGTCCTCTCGTACTGGGGTCAGGCCCCCTCAAATCTCCTGCGCCCACGACAGATAGGGACCGAACTGTCTCACGACGTTCTAAACCCAGCTCACGTACCGCTTTAATCGGCGAACAGCCGAACCCTTGGAACCTTCTTCAGCTCCAGGATGCGATGAGCCGACATCGAGGTGCCAAACCTTGGCGTCGATGTGAACTCTTGGCCAAGATAAGCCTGTTATCCCCGGCGTACCTTTTATCCGTTGAGCGATGGCCCTTCCATACGGAACCACCGGATCACTAAGGCCGACTTTCGTCTCTGCTCGACGTGTCTGTCTCGCAGTCAAGCGGGCTTCTGCCTTTACACTCTGCGGCTGATTTCCAAACAGCCTGAGCCCACCTTTGCGCGCCTCCGTTACCTTTTGGGAGGCGACCGCCCCAGTCAAACTACCCGCCTAACCCTGTCTTTCTTCCCGATTCAGGGAGAGAAGTTAGATGCTCAATACGAGAAGGGTGGTATCTCACCGATGGCTCCACCGAATCTGACGACCCGGCTTCATAGCCTCCCACCTATCCTGCACATCACGCACCGGGCACCAAGGTTAGGGTATAGTAAAGGTGCACGGGGTCTTTCCGTCTTGTCGCGGGCAACCGGCATCTTCACCGGTACTACAAATTCGCTGAGTCTCTCGTCAAGACAGCGCCCAGATCGTTACGCCATTCGTGCAGGTCGGAACTTACCCGACAAGGAATTTCGCTACCTTAGGACCGTTATAGTTACGGCCGCCGTTCACTGGGGCTTCAGTTCCGGGCTTCGCTCCCGAGGGAGCTAACCCCTCCCTTTAACCTTCCAGCACCGGGCAGGCGTCAGACCCTATACGTCGTCTTAGCGACTTTGCAGAGTCCTGTGTTTTTAGTAAACAGTCGCCTGGGCCTATTCTCTGCAACCCTCTTCAGCTCCATCCGCAAGGGATTTCACCTAATGAGGGCCCACCTTCTCCCGAAGTTACGGTGGCAATTTGCCGAGTTCCTGAACGAGAGTTCTCTCAAGCGCCTTAGGATGCTCTCCTCGTCTACCTGTGTCGGTTTGCGGTACGGTCACCTTCGTTCTGGCTAGAGGCTTTTCTTGGCAGTGCGGA
>JALLOM010000203.1 GCA_027717865.1 Acidobacteria bacterium AH-259-O06
GTTCTTCAAACCAGTTGAGAACGACGTTGATTTGGGTCGGCCCGGCATCCCCCTCAATACGCTTGAGCATCACGAACCGCTTGCTATCCGGCGTGATGTCGTACTGTAGGCCAGGTGTTTCAAAGAGCAGTCTCGCTTTGCTCGCAGTCAACTCCGGCTTCGTCTGGATGGCAACAACCATGATCTTCTTACCACTGCGATAGAAAAGCTCTCCTCCCTTCGGATTCCATACCGGTTGCTCACCACCGCCCACCGAAATCTGCGTTCTCTCGCTCGGTCCGGGATAAGGCAGCACGTAGACCTCGAACTGGCCAGACTCGTTGGAGCTGTAGGCGATCCAGCGGCCGTCCGGGGAGAATCTGGGCTCACGCTCATCAAACGGTGTGCTCAAGAAAAGCTTCGCCTCGCGCTCGCCCTCGCCCTCAAGCGAGAGCACCCAAATGTCACTGGGGTGCGCCTCCCAAAAGGCGAGCACCTTACCGTCGGGTGCCCAAGAACCGGGGAATAGAGGGTGCTCACTCCCGTACAGGCGTACCGGCGAGCCACTACCATCGGCGGATGTCCAGTAAATGTCCATCGTTCCAGCCCGGTTAGAAGCGAACGTCACTCGCTTGCCGTCGGGCGACCAGACAGGGAGCGTGTCAATGGCAGTGTCGAATGTTAAACGGTCTGACGTTCCCCGTACGAGGTCGTAAACCCACACATCCGAGTTAGGTCCGGCAATCGAAACCGCCAGTCGCCGGCCGTCGGGCGAGAGACGGAGTCCTCCATAGTTGACCCGCGAGAATGGTAGCGGCTGAACCTTTCCCTGCCGGTCGACCCAAAGCAGCGTGTGTTCATCCATCTTGCTCTCGCCGGGAGCATAGAGCAGAGAGCCATCTGCGGAGAAAGCGAACTGAGCAGCGCCGCTCCGCGGGTTCATCATCACTCCTTGCAGGATCGAGACAGGGGGACCTGTTATCTTGAGGCGCTTTAAATCGAACGGCACCGCCAGAAGCTCCCCGGCCCGAGCATAAACCAGATGACCCGTAGTGGCGTATCGGGCGTAGCTACCTCCCTTGACCACAATCCAATGCTCGCCGGTCTCCAGGGAAAGCACCGCGATGTTCGCATCATCGTAGGATGCACTCGTAGTGGTGCCGATGGTGAAGAGCACCGCCTTACCACCAGGCAAGACCTGCGGCCACCGATAACTGCGCTCCCCTTTTTTGAAGTCTGGGGCGACTAGGACTTGCCGCTCGCCGCCACCGGCCGAAACCTGCCAGATGCCCATTGCAGCTCCCGGAACAAACAGGATCTTG
Organism: Acidobacteria bacterium AH-259-O06; assembly: GCA_027717865.1. GTDB lineage: Bacteria > Acidobacteriota > UBA6911 > RPQK01 > JADFOI01 > JALLOL01. The sequence goes on from JALLOM010000203.1 coordinate 1,302, forward strand.
TCCGTAGGGGCCCAGCTCGCACCCCAGGCGGCCGGGCCGTCGCAGAGGGTCAGGGACGCCCCAGTCCGTAGCGATACCTTCTTTAGCTTGCCGCCGGCATAGAAGCCGACCCACTCACCGTCGGCAGAGAAGAAGGGAGCCAAAGCGCCTTCGGTACCTGGGATCGGAGTGGCCTCAAGCTGGTCTATGAGGCGGAGGTAGAGCTGCAATGTGCCGTCGCGGTTGGCGCTATAGACTGTGCGCCTTCCATCGGGTGAGATCGCTAGGTTAGGGCGGGACGAGCTACTCGCCAAAGGTGCCGTCGGTGGAAAGGTGATAGCCAGCTTCTTGAGAGGATGCGGCGTCGGACGCTTCAAACTCCAGAATGCGACGCCAGCCGCAATTGTCCCCACAACCAGTGCGAGAAGACCCACCAGCAGGGCCCGCCGCCACGATCTTTCACCTGCCGGCTTGCCCATCGGCACCCCCGTCGCTTCAAAGGGCCGGATTCCAGCCTCCTTGGTCTGGATCGACGGGTCTGCCATCTCATTGATCAGCTCCTGCAGATTTGTCCCTACATCATGTACCAGCTGATAGCGCCGATCCGCCTCCTTGGCCAGCATCTTCCTGACGGTATGCTGGAGAACTGGAGGAACCTCATTCATGTGTCGAAATAAGGGGGCCGCTACTTCGTTCAAGATGGCGTTGGCGGTCTCCAGCGAGGTGCCTTTCTTGAAGGGATGAACACCCGTGAGCATTTCATAGAGGGTCACCCCGAAGGAGAAAATATCGGATCGAGTATCTACGTCTTCCCCTCGAAGTTGCTCTGGAGACATATAAGCCAGCGTGCCCAGCGTGGCACCCGTTTTGGTCAGACTGGCGCTGATGGTCTGCTCTTGACTCCCCACACCCTCAACTGGCACAAGCCTCTTGGCCAGTCCAAAGTCCATGACTTTGACGTGACCTTCGGGGGTGAGCATGATGTTGGATGGTTTCAAATCCCGATGGACTATGTCGTGCTTGTGTGCTGCTTCTAGAGCCTCGGCAATCTCCGCTGCTTTTCGGAGTGCACCCTTCAGAGCAAGAGGACCTTCTGCTAACTTTTCCTTCAGGGTCGTACCCTGGACGTACTCCATGGAGATGAAGTCTTTGCCTTCAGCCTCCCCCGTCTCGTAGATCTTGCAGATAAAAGGGTGGTCCAGGGCAGCGGCCGACTTGGCTTCCCGCAAAAAGCGCTTTCGAGCGGTGGGATCTTGCTGCATGAAGTCAGGCAAGAACTTCAAGGCGACTTTGCGGTCCAGTAAAGTATCCTGGGCCAGGAAGACCTCTCCCATGCCTCCTTCACCGAGTTTCTCCAGAATCTTGTAATGGGAGACGGTCTGGCCGATCATCTGTTTTCCTCTTGCGGTATAAGGACTATGACTGAAATGCTAAACCCTCGGTGGATCAAAGACAACCCGAAATTACAGGTAGTGTAGCCCTTCAGTGACGGGGCGAAGCTTGGTGATGTTTGGAAGGCTATTTGGCCCACGGAAACTCACTGAATCGGTACGGAATAAGCCTCCAACGTGAACTGCGATCTTGCGCGCGGTACGTCGAAGACGCCCCGGGAATCCGGCTTCCGTTCAAGGCAGAAGATGTCGTCTGAGCGACGGTCAGCTCTTCGCGATCCATTTCCAACAACCTGACCACGGTCAGGATCAGCCAGGCGAAGACAGCCGTGATCAATGCAATCTGATAATAGCCGCCGCCACAGGCCACTCCGATGGCCCCTACGACCCAGATGGTCGCGGCCGTGGTGATGCCCTCGACCGTTCCCCGAGCTCGAATGATCGTACCTGCACCCAGAAAGCCGATGTCGCCGATCATTTGAATCTGGAGGCAGCACTTTCGAAGGATTTCTTCAGTTCATTCCAGGCCTTTTCGAAACCGGGTTTCACGTCCTCCCAGGCTTTGTTGCTGGCCTTTTTCAATTCCTTCAGCTTGTCCTTTACCCGCTTCAGCTTGGAGGGTAATTCTTGTGCTTGTTTTTCGTACTCGCTCTTAGCCAGCTTCTCGATCTTTTCCAACAACTCATCGATTTTGGCGCTGAGCTCATTCAACTGAGCCTCCATCTTTTCTTGGTAGGTTTTTTTGTCTTTCATAGCCTTTCCCTCCTCTTAAGCATCGCCCACCCAGCACGAAAATAAAACCGGTTGAATCATTATAGAGGTGCGATCTTCTCAATGATTTTGCCAGTGTCTTTGTCCTTGAGAATGAGCTTCGTTTTACCATTGGACATTCGCTCTCTCTTAATCAATACATATCCATCAATTTCGGTCACAGGGGGGCTGATCTTCTCTGAGTGCTCGGCCCCTCGCCACACTTCCAGTTCAACCGGTTCCCACCGTTTGGACTCTGCCGATCGGTAGCAGGCATCGATGATGGCATTGACAACGTAACCGTCGTAGAACGTCTCCTTAGGTGCTTTGCCATCATCCAGAGCGTTGAACATGTCAATGAACATGTGCGTATAGCCCAGCTCGTGCACTTCGTCGCCTACCGGGAAAAACCAGCCAGTCTCACCCTCTGCCTTCTCGGCAACGTACTCACTGTGCTCGGCGGCCGTAAACATCTCAAAACCGGTTCGCAGGAAGTGGTTAAGGAAGAGAGTTCCCTCTGTGCCGGATACTTCATCACGCAGATCCATGCCGCCGCGGAAAGCCCAGCTCACTTCCAACTGACCAACTGCGCCGCTTTCAAACCTGATCAGAGCGATCCCGTGATCTTCAGCCTCCACCGGATGAACGAGGGTATCGGCCCAGCACATTACTTCCACCGGCCTGTTGTTCTTGCCAACAAAGTTACGAATGATCTCGATACAGTGGCAGCCCATGTCAACGATTGCACCGCCTCCCGCCTGCTCAATGTCCCAGAACCAGGCACTGTGCGGGCCAGGATGGGTTTCGCGAGATCGCACCCATAACACTTTCCCAAGGGCGCCGTTTCTAACAGACTCCAGTGATTTGAGCGTCTTGGGTGGGTAAACCAGATCCTCGAGATAGCCGTGAAAGACACCGGCTATTTCTACCGTGTCCAGCATTCTCTTGGCTTCGGCTGCGTTGCGCCCCAGAGGTTTTGTACACAGGATGGCTTTGCCTGCCTCAGCGGCCATCGTGACAGCTTGCTCGTGTACATGATTGGGCAGACCAATGATGACCGCGTCGGTCTCCGAGTCGTTGATGGCCTCCGCCAGATTAGGGGTCCATCTCGGAATTTTCCACTCTTCGGCGAATTGCTTTGCCCGGTCTTCAGTGCGTGAGTATACAACCTGGACCTGCTCTCGGCCGCGCCGGCCATGCAGCGTCATTGTGTAGAACATACCGATCAGGCCAGTGCCCAACATGGTAATCTTGTGTGCTTGGTTCATTGCCAGTCTCCCCTCCCATAATCAATTTGTTATATTAAGCGATATATCCGAATGTGGCGAATCACGAGTTCGGCCTTTCCAAAGACAAGGAATGAAACAAATGAATCCTGCACTGACTTATCTTGATGCGGCTCAGGCCATCTTGGAACGTATCCGTGCCACTCAGGTGAAAGCATTGGAACGGGCGGCAGACATCTGCACCCAGTCCATCTCAGAGGGTGGATTAGTGCATCTGTTTGGGACGGGTCATTCCCGCATGCCCGTGGAAGAGATGTTCCCCCGGCATGGTAGTTTCCCTGGCTTTCATCCCATCCTTGAGCTGTCTCTGAGCTATCACCACGCCGTGGTGGGTGCCAACGGACAGCGGCAGAGCATGTTCCTGGAGCATGTAGAGGGATTTGGCAAGGTTATCATGCGCAACTTCGTATTTGCCGATTCCGACAGCTTCATCATCTTCTCCCACAGTGGTGTGAACGAAGTGGTCGTCGAGGTTGCGACTGAGGCCAAACAGCGTGGCCTGCCAGTCATTGCCGTGGTTTCTCTCGAGCATTGTAGGGCTGTACCGCCACAGCACAGCTCCGGCCAACGGCTGCCCGACCTGGCCGATGTCACCATCGACAACTGCACTCCGGGCGGCGATGCCATGGTCAACATTGAGGGTATGAAGGATCGAGTCGGTCCTGGTTCGACCATTGGCGCTGCCGCGGTAGTCAATGCGCTGAAATGTTTGGTCGCCGATGGGCTGACTCGCCTGGGACAGCCTCCCATGGTGTTGACCAGCAGCTATTTCATCGGCACTGAAGCCTCCAGCAAACAATTCGATGAATGTTACGATGATTACCGGAGGCGGGTTCGGCGCGTCTACGGATGATTGACGCGTGGGATAAAGTGACAACCGGGAGAACGCGATGTTCATCGTCATTGGCAGCACAACGGTGGATCTGTTTGTGTCCGGCCTGGAGCGTATGCCGGATTGGGGCGGTGATGAGTTCACCGTCGATAATCTCGCCTTCTGTGATGAGCCCTTGACCATGGTGCCTGGCGGTAATGGCGGCAACAGTGCCTATGTGCTGGCGAAGCTGGGTGCACCAGTGACGCTATGCAGCGCAATCGGACGGGACAAGCTCGGTGATATTGTTTACGACTGGCTGGTGAGTGCTGGTGTGAGCACAGAGGGGCTGATGCGCACTGAGCGGGAAGCGACTTCTACAACTACGGTCGTTATGGATAAGACTCTCAACCGCGTGTCCTTTCATCATCCGGGCGCATCGAAGACATTTAAAATTAGCGACGTACCAGGCGAGCTGCTGAACAAGCCCGATGCGCTGCTGATATCCGGCTATCCGTTACTGCCAGCCTGGCGTCCAGAAGGAGTCGCCGAGGCTTTGTCCAGAGCTCACCAGGCCGGAGCGATGACTGCACTGGATATCGGTCCTGCAATCGGCCAACCCGTGGAACTGGCTGAGTTAGTCCCAATTCTGCCGCATGTGCATCACCTGATCTGCAACCAGCATGAGCTGTCGGTGTGTACTGGAACCGATGATGTGCAGACGGGCATGGAAAGGATGCTCGATGCAGGTGCCGGATGTTTGGTGGTCAAAAGCGGTCGCCAGGGTGCGATCATCCGTCAGGCCAATGCCACAGCAGCACTGGAAGTTCCTGGATTCACTGTCGAAACTCGCTTCACGGTGGGTGCCGGCGACTCGTTCAATGCGGGCTTTTTGTTGGGCGTACACAAGGGAT
>JALLOM010000204.1 GCA_027717865.1 Acidobacteria bacterium AH-259-O06
GGGTTAGGGGTTTTTTGTTTTGGGTAGAGTTGGGTAGAATTGGGTAGTTTTGGTTCCTCGCGGGCACAGTTTGGGCACAGTGATGTTACGTCTGCCGAGTTGAGGATGTTTGTTTTACTCTTTATTAATCTGATCTTGTAACTCGCAGAAAGTGTAGCTGGCTAAACCTTCCTTTCCGGGTGTTTCAGTCGATCACCAGAATCTGACGTTTTTTGGGTACTGTCCTAACTTCGTGTTGCTGGCAAGAAGTTACAGCATTGGGTACTGTCCTAATGGCTGCGTTGGTCCTCACGAAAGACGCCGATAGCGATTGTCGGCGTGAAAGGAACGAATCATGCCCACATACAGCTAGTTCAGGCGACCGCGTTGTCTAAGTAATAGGATCAGGCCATCTACGGTCAAGGGACAACGAGAAAACTCACGTGCTTCCCTTGGCGTGACACCTATCTGGTTGGCGATATAGTCATGATTCAGTTCTCTAGAGCCACGTCGGATACCGTAGCTTCCTACCACTTGGCCCTCAAGAACTACTCTAACTCTGGGGTGCCTTCTTCTCTCTTCGGGTTCGACACCAAGTTTGCCAGCAATTCTATACCCGTCCTGTGCGGTCAGCATTCATCAGTACTTTCGTTCGATAAATCGCCTCAGCACAGTTAACTGCCTCAATGGTTCACGACCGAGTCTTCGCCTATTTTCTTCATAGTCCTCTAGTGTATTGAGAATTTCCGCCTGTAGACCGTTATAGGCTTCCACCCAGTCTTCTCCCACCCAGGCTATATTGGCTTCCTCAAACAACGACTCTATACCTGATGGATCACATCGTCGAAATCGAACCGGTATTGGCCTTATCACACGATATGGTTCCCCCCGAAATTCATTGATCGCCTTTAATGTTCCAAGCTCCTGGCTTTGCGAATCCTCTGAATGCCACGACGGAATCATCGATAGGGCATTGGAAGATATACTTAGCCAAACGAACCCGCACGACCCTAAGTCGTTCTCCGGTTTCGTGGACGGATCGGGGGAAACTACATCTGTTAGACTTGGGTGGTGTCCCATCAAGACAATAGCCAGATTTGAGACGTTTAGTGGACTAGTTGCTTTTGCACCTGCTAACTCAAACTCATAGCCGATAGGCGGAGAGGCGTTCAGCACATGTAGGTCTGGCATCAGTGCACCTTGCCTTCTTTATTTGCTGCTGGCTTTCTTAGTTGTTCCACCTCTTGTGCCTTCTCATGAAACCACTGCGCAAAGCTTGCGATGTGCTGAGGTGATACAAGTACACCTATTTGCAATCGACGCACGACTTTACGCACCTTTTCCGGCTTACTTTTTTCTTCCACTGTGCCATCAGGGGTGGGCTGGTAAGTGTGGCTCCCCGGAGATGGAGCAGCTTGATATTCTACAAAAAAATCGATCCTTAGATCACCTTTAGGAGTAAGCCCGCCCCAAATCCCGTTTGCTGCAATCAGCTGGTAATGAGGATCATACTCGAAGACAATCTCCACTTGTTGTGGGCTTTCGCCAAGCTCCGACATAAGATACAGATTGTTCCTTCTCTAATTTTAACCCATAATTACTTGATTGAGAAGACCTTGGTGATATTTAGTGTGAAGATTCCCCGGCCTGTCTCCTCTCGCACAATCAAAGGATAGCCATCAAATTTCCATTGTGTCAACAAAAAAGTGAACCACTTACCACTTCGCTTCTTTTTAAGTCGAAATGAACTAGCGAGAGCGTTGTGTTAGTCCAGCCAGTAGCAATTCTGCCAAACTCCACCTGTGATCTGTCAAGCCCGCCTTCATCGCCGGAGTCTGTTTGATCGTTGAATGGACTGGCGCCGAAAGAAGAGCAATGGGAAGTTGAGCAGGTGCGGAAAACTAAACTCAAGAAGGGAGATGATTATGTTTTGTTGGCGGATGGTTCGAAAAGAGTGACGCTTAGGTTTCACAAAAAAGTGGATTTGGGTAAACTAACGAATCTTTACTACGGGGAAACATTGTTAGGGAGCTTCACAAAGTAAAGATCCAAAAGCAGATTAAAAAACCATGCACCGACTGCGAGCAACCTCCCCAGGACTTCTCCGAGACTTATGGTCGCTTTTCCAGTTTGAAAAAAACAAAACTGGCGTATCCATTTTACTAAGCAACCCCCAACATGTAGTGGGTGTTGGATACAATCGCATTGTGGGACGCAAAGATGCCTGCGTCCCCCCCACCCCGCTTCTTTCCCCACAAGCTGGAGATCAGCTGGTCTTTGGTAGGAACTGAATTTGGACTCTCTATGCTGTGTAGACGGCCAAATCATTTCAGTTGGTAGGCACCAGCCGCTTGAGTTCTTCTGGTTCTCCAGATGAGCAGGAGTCGCTGTCTTCATACATCTCAGCGTTACCACCACGACCAGAACTCGACTCTGATGTATCGGGTCTCTCCGTGAGAGAGAAAACCTGAATCGAAAACCATGAGAGTCGGTGGGAAGCGTTTCTGAGGTGAGGGCTCATCGCAAGGTTCTTTTCCAGCCCACTCCATCAAGTAATTGGAAACAAGAAACGTGCACAACAGGGGAAGTGCGCCTCAAAGTTCATTTCAAACTAATTCTTGACAAACAATATGGGACACTGTCCCCAATAACGTCCCGAATCTTCCACGTTCGGTGTCAAGCCACCGGGCTCCACGGGCTACTTCGACGTCAGGGTGAAATCGATCCCCATCGTCGTTACACCCCCAAAAACGGTGACGTCTTTGATGCTCGCATTAAAAAACCCTTCTGCTCTGGCATTCACCGTGTACACCCCCGCGGGCACATCGAAGGTGTAGTTTCCGCCGCCTTCCGTTGTGGTTTTAAACCCTCCCTTTATAGATACAGTGGCCCCCACTATGCCGACCCCACCGCTGGTCTTCACCGTGCCGATCTGAGCCGAGGACATAACGCTCCGGAGCGCGGGCGTCACGGTATGGTCTGCGGGATTCTCGGAAGCCCCGTGAGCCCCGGGATCCCCGTGCACGATGACGCTTGCGACCGTGGGGTTCAAAACGCCGCCGCACAGGAGGTCGTTGCCGTGGCCGGCGCGGATGAAGTCGTCACCGGTGCCGCCGACAAGGATGTCATCGCCCCCGTCGCCTTCGATCCAATCCTTGCCGGGACCGCCGTCGATGACGTCGTCGACGCACCTGTCGCCGCCGAAGCTGCAGCCCTCGCCTGAGCCGCCGCCGGCGCGGATGAAGTCGTCGCCGATGCCGCCGATAATGACGTCATTGCCGCCGTTGCCTTCGATCCAAAGCCGCTCTTCGTCAAGGATGTTCGAGCAGTCGAGGATGTCGTCCTCGTCCCTCCCAACGAAGTAGTGGTCACTGACCTCCTCGAATCCTACGTTTACAAGACAGTCTGTGGGCGGTGGCGCTGCAAACGCGACCTCCCCGTTGCTGAGCAAGGCCACGGTGGCCACCGCAAACCCCAGTATGATTAGTTTCTTCATCGCTTACCTCCCTTTCTTATTGGCCTTTCGCCTGCGGCGAAATGGCCCGATGTTCCCTCCTACTGGTCCTCTTTCTAAGGCTCCTCAAGCAGTCCTTGGCCCAGATCGCTTACACCCGGATCCAGATCCTGAAGGGCCTGGCCCAGGGGACCCCAGCCGCCTTCCTCATCTATCTCGCCCACTAGCTCCAACATTAAGTCAAAGGCAGCCATCCCAGCCTGGGGGCTGGTGGCCGTCAGGACCACTTGGGCCACAGGTTTAACCAGCTCGTCCACTGTTTCCAGCCGTGCTTGCAGCATTTCCAAGGCCACCTCATGCGCAAAGGGATCTTCATCCCGAAGGGCCGCCGTGACGATGGTGGGAAGGATCTCCTCTTCTTCCCCCCACTCGCCTAACGCCTCCAGGGCAGCTACTCGCTGGTAAGGATCTGGGTCCTCTACCGCTTCCCGCATCAGCTCCGCAAGGGGCCTCGGCCCCCCTCCCGTGGCTCCGCCGGGAGGGACTATCGCCAAATCCTCAGTGGCCTTCGGCATGGAAGGCCCTGCCTCCTGAACGACCAGGATCTTCACCAGCTTGGGCAAAGCGCCATGACCGCTCAAGGAGGGTGTTCGGGCATAAACCAGGGCATAGCTCTTCCCGATTAAGATCCGCCGGATCCCCTCCTCGAGTGGGAGATGGGTAAATTCGACTGAGACCTCCTCATTGCCAACCGATCCCTCCAAAGAGACCTTGAGATCAGCCTGTCGGGCTAACTCCTCCAAGATCCTTTTAACAGGCACCTTCTCAATCTTCACGCTCAGAGCGTCACCCTGGATGGAAAGGACAAACGGTGTCTGGGGATGGACCTCTGGCTCCCCGGCCCGGCTAACCCCCCCGATGAAGAGCAGAGAGAGGACGCCACTAAAAAATAACCAGCGTGACAGACTTCTCCATGAGTAATGAGCTAGAAAACAAAAAGAGAGCTCTTATGATTGCGGAGGCTGGTGTCAACCTTCTCAAAGATACTTTCCGAGGAAGCGACATCAGCACCATTCTCGCACCAACAACTGCCGTACCCCGGTACATCAACTACCCGGAACCTACTCCGGGCACAGACGCTTCTACTTATTTTTCTCGCAATCCCCTAGCTCCCCTTGAAGCGATGAACGTGGATTTCGAAAATCTACCCCAACAAATCGGAACCCGCACTGTAAATGGTTTTTTGACTCCAGCTGAAGGAGTGCCCTTTGGCACAGGTGGGAGATACTGGGCCAAGACTACTGACAACGAGGATGGCGATAGTGACATGACTGCTGATACCGATAAAAAGATTTACTTAAGAGTGCTGGGCATTCAGAGAAATTCCGGGGGTCAGGTTTCCATCTATGGGGGAAACGTCAAAAACTCTATCGCTATTATTGAAGCCACCTTCAAGCGGGACAGGACCTTTGAAATGGATACGGGCTTCACCATCTACGGCCCAGATGTGGTTCAATCTGGCTCCGGTATTTTCGGTGGAGACTCTTTCGATATGGACGGATATGACCATGCGGGTTGGTCGACTCCGGCTGTGCTCGCTGCTCACACTCACGCCAGTGGCACCGGATCAGCCGGTATTGAGGTGCTCTGGGACAACCCTGGCGGCGGGGACGCAACCGTCACTAAAACTACGGTTTATGATGCCCTGGACCCTGCCCAGAAACCTCGCGTCATTGGCCCCGAATCAGACTATACCGGCGCCGGGGAACCTTCCCTGCGAGACAATACCGCTAACCTCCGCAACGACCCTGACCCAGACGCTCAAAATATTTTTGATCCCAACTATATAGCCAATTTTATCAACAAAGTCAGTCAGTTCGCCGACTATTCGTATCCCGACGGAACCGAGCTCTCCGGCCCAAGCACCGTGCTCGGAACCGAGACCGATCCCAAGATCACGGTGGCTGAGGGATCTTTGAAGCTTTCGGGAAACGGCACGGGGGCCGGATTACTCATCATCAAAGGTCACTTCCATTTTGGGGGCTCATACACCTATAGGGGACTCGTACTGGTTATAGGTGAGGGGACGTTGGAGACGGTTGGATCCAACAAAGGTATCATTGGCGGACTTGTTGTAGCCAAGCTCGTTGATAACCTTGACGGCACATACAGCTACGGCATACCCCAGGTGACGGTCGCCGGAAACGCCAACTTTTATTATTCCTCTGATTTCAGTGTGGCAACTAACGGCTTACCCGTAAAAACCATTGTCTGGCGTGAAATCACTCGGGGACTCGAGCCAGCGTATTGATCTGGGATTTTTCGACTTTGGGGGTGAGGGATGGGACTGAACTACTGACCACCCCACCCACGCGAAATCGAACCCCTCGCGCACGGAAGGATTGTGGCTGAAGGACAAGTCGGAGGGCTTCATCACCGCTACCGACGCTCAGGGTGAGCGACAATCAGGTCAACCCCAGCCCGCTGATCCGTCATCTCGATCGCTTCAAACCTCAGGCGCTAATGATCGACGCACACGGCTCCATCGCCTGAAGCGTTCGTAAGCCCCAGAGACGTTAAGCAACAGTAGAGTATCAGAGAGGATGCATTTTCGCCCGCTCTGGAGGCCGGATGATCTTTTTGACCTCTACAGGTAAAAAGAGTGAACCTTTTTTCAGAAAAACAGCTCCATACATAGAAAGAAAGGAGATTATGAACATGAAAGAAATGATTCCTTGCCTAGCAGTTGCGGTGTTGATAGGAATCTCCACTTTCGCCCAAGGTAAGGATCATCGGAGAGGTGCAAAACTACCGGTAAAGCACCAGCATTTTTCAGCAGACTTACACGGCCATGGGCCTGCACCTTGGGCACCCGCTCATGGATCTCGCACAAAGTACGGGAAAATAAGACATCGAGGAGCCCACCTTAGATTCGGGCATCACCCTTCTTATGGCGGCCATCATCCCCAGCACTATCAT
>JALLOM010000205.1 GCA_027717865.1 Acidobacteria bacterium AH-259-O06
AGCACCAAAGTCCTTTTGGTTGTCTTATTGATGCCCGCGTTCTTAGGTGCCGAGACCCCGGATGAGCTGATCGTCAAGCTGCAGAAGAAATACGAGCAGATCCAAAGCTTTTCGGCCGAATTCGATCAGATGTTTCGGGGACACAATGTTCAACTGCGCGAATCAGGCATCGTCATGATGAAAAAACCGGGCAAAATGTACTGGGAATATCGGCAGCCCATGCGAAAACTCTTTATTGCGGACGGCAAGAAAAGCTACTTCTATGTCCCTCGAGACAAACAGGTCATCGTCTCAGATCTAGAGTTGAACAGCGCTCCAACGCCCTTGCTTTTTTTGGTCGGAAAAGGGAACATCAAGGAAGATTTTGAAGTGGAGTTGGAACAGGAGGAGAATCCGCTTCAGGCTGGAAACTTACTCATCCGTCTGACGACAAAGCGGCCGCAAGGTGAATTCTCTCATGTGATTTTGGAATTCAACCCTTCAAGCTACCTGATCCAGCGGTTGATAGTGATTGAGCCGATTGGGAATCGCAATGAATACATCCTCACAAACTTGCGCGAAAACATACGGATCCCTGATCGCCAATTCAGGTTCAAAGTGCCGGCAGGTGCAGAGGTGCTGCATCAATGAGGAAGGGGGGGAAGGGGTCTGACCCCAGACACAGATGAAGGCAGTACGGGCCAAAATTACCGCGCTCGGCATGTATGTGCCGGAGAGGCGAGTTACAAACGACGACCTGTCAAAGTTGGTGGACACGTCCGATGAGTGGATCCGCGCGCGGACGGGCATTGCGGAGCGGCGGATCGTTTCTGACAGCCAAGCCAACAGCGATCTTTCCATAAAGGCGATCAAGGATGCCTTTCAAGCTAGGGAGTTGCGCCCAGAGGAGATCGACCTGATCATTGTTGCTACAGTGACTCCAGACATGATGTTCCCTTCTACGGCCTGTATTATTCAAGACAAGATCGGCGCTAAGAACGCTTGGGGCTTTGATCTTTTGGGGGCCTGTTCGGGTTTTCTTTATGCAATGGCGACCGGCGCACAATTTGTGCAGACCGGTGCTTACAAGAGGGTTCTGGTGATTGGAACAGATGTGATGAGCTCGATACTTAATTTTGAGGATCGAACGACTTGCGTTTTATTTGGTGATGGTGCAGGCGCGGTTCTCTTGGAGCCAAGCCAGGAAGATGATACGGGAATTGTCGACTTCATCCTCCACAGCGACGGATCCGGTGGGAAATTTCTTTATATGCCGGCAGGTGGCAGCCTTCATCCGGCCAGTCACGAAACAGTCGACAAGAAAATGCACTACGTCCATCAGGACGGCAGAAATGTCTTCAAGTTTGCTGTGAAACTGATGACTGAGGTGTCCTTGGAAATTCTACAAAGAAACGGCTACACCACCGAAGATGTTACTCTGTACATTCCTCACCAGGCCAATCTTCGCATCATCCAATCTTCCGTGGAGCGCCTCAAACTTCGTCCTGAACAGGTGGTTATTAACATCGACCGCTATGCTAATACGACAGCCGCAACCATCCCCGTCGGCCTGGCAGAAGCCTATCAACAGGGACGCATGAAGCAGGGAGACCTGATGCTGCTGGTCAGTTTTGGAGCCGGGTTTACATGGGGAAGTCTCTTACTGCGTTGGGGCGATCTGGAGTAGGAGCCAGGAGTCAGGAGCCAGAATTCAGAAGTCAGAAGTCAGAATCCAGAAGGCGCGCCGAAGGTCCTGAGACGCGAAGCCTATAGGTGGCCGAACATCCAGACGTAATCGCAGGTCACGACTGGGAATGTTTTGAATCCTGACTCCTGACTCCTGGCTCCTGCTAAATAAAAAGCTCTTCTTCGGGGTAGCTTTCGGTCGGCCGAGTTGAGGCCTTCTTGTTGAAAAGATAAGATAGTCCGACTTTGATTCCCTTGAAAAATGAGGAAATTTCTACTGCCGGTCGAAGGATGTCCTTTTGAATCAACTCCGTCGTCTGCTCAAATTTCCGCACAGTGTCAGTTACCACATAATCAAACTTGGAGGCCTGGTCTCTGCCTAATTCAAACATTTCCTTGCCAAACTGATCGAAGTCCTGCACTCGCCCCTTGACCATTTGAGAAATCAGATCAACATTGGCCTTCACATTCTCGGCCATCCTGCCCAGAGGTTCCATGCTTTCCACAACTCCCTCGATTCGAGTCATCAGTCTTGTGAGGTCCTCTTCTAGCTCTACCGATCGCCGCTCCAGTTTTCCGACCATTTCCCTTATGGATCGAGAAGCTTTCCACATCGACAAGCTCTGAACCACTAAGGCAACTGCACTGATGGCAACAATTACAAATAAGAGGGTTTCAATTCTCACGCTATGTTCCTTTCAACCCGCCAATCCGGGAATCGACTTGAAAAAATCACAAGATCAGGCAGCGGCCTTCTACTTCTTTTTCGCCTTTACATTGCCGACACCTTCCAGCTTGCGCCTTTCTTCCTCGTACGCCTCTTTCCCCGCCTCAACGGCTACAGTGATTTGCTCTTTCTGTCGCTGTACGGTCTCTCTACCTTTGTCGATAGTCTCACCCAGCCGACCGGCCATTTCGCGGGATCTTTCCGTGAGGAGCTCTTTCCCTTCGCGGGCCTTCTGCGTTAATCGTTCAGCTCCTTCTTTGTATTTGTTTTCCAGGATCCTTCGAGTTTCCTCTCCGGACTTGGGAGCGAACAGCAAAGCGACGGCTGCTCCTACAAATCCTCCTGCCAGAAAATAAATAAATTTATCTCCGTTGGAAGCCATAAGTCATCTCCTTCTCTTCACTTAATGTACCAGGGAGCAAGCAACTTCGGGCTCCTAGTCTATCACAAATCGAGCAATGGAAAAAAGCAGGAAGACAGGAGTCAGGAGACAGGAGTCAGAATTCAGAATCCGAAGGCGCGCCGAAGGCCTAACACGCGAAGCCTAATAGGTGGCCGAACATCCAGATGTAATCACAGGTCACGACTGGGAATATTTTGAATCCTGCTCCTGACTCCTGACTCCTGTCTCCTGTCTCCTGTCTCCTGTCTTCCATTACTGTTTCCAGTACTTCCAAAAATGCCCCAGGGGCCCATGGCCATGGCCAAGCGGATAGGAATGGCGGATGGCTTCACTCACGTACTCTTTTGCCTGGGCAATGGACTCTTTCAGATCCAGCCCATGGGCCAGGTAGGCGGCGATGGCAGAGGCAAAGGTACAGCCGCTGCCGTGAGTGTTCTTTGTTTCGAATCGGGGCCCACTAATTGAAGTGAATTGCTCACCGTCAAAAAAGTAATCCGTAGATCGTTTCGGATCTTCAAAGTGTCCGCCCTTCACGATCACCGAGTGGGGACCGAGATCGATAATTTCTTGCATCGCCTCTTTCAACTCCTCTTGCTTTGTAATGCTGCGCCCAGTTAGAAATTCTGCCTCGCGCAAGTTGGGGGTAACAACCAACGATTGAGGAAACAACTTGGTTTTCAGGACGTCCACGGCGTCCGGCCGGATGAGAGGGTCACCGCCGGTGGTAACCATGACCGGATCCACAACCAGGCAGCCCATTGCAAATTGCTTTGCCTTTTCGGCCACCAGGCCAATGATTTCGGCCGACGAGAGCATTCCTGTCTTGACTGCATCGACTCCGATATCCTCCACCACGGCTTCAATCTGGCGTTTGATATTTTCCAAAGGGAGGTCCGAAGCCATATAGACATGTTGGGTATCCTGTGCCGTGACTGAAGTGATCACGCTCATACCGTGCACTCCCAGTGCTGAAAAGGTCTTGAGGTCCGCTTGGATACCGGCACACCCTCCGCTGTCAGACCCTGCAATGGTGAGAGCTCTTGGAATGGACGGCACAAAGGTCACTATCTTTCAGAGGTTACACGCAGTCACTTCGAGAACTCTTGATAATAAAGGCAAAGGTTGGAAAGAACACACTCTGGACAGATTGGTTTCTGCGCCTTACAGATTCGCCGACCATGGTGAATGAGCTGGTGGCCAAAATCGATCCAACGATGCTCCGGAATTTGACGCATTAGATCTTTCTCGATCTTGTTGGGATCATTTTGAGCACTCAACCCCAAGCGACGGCTTAGACGCTTGACATGAGTGTCCACTACCACGCCGCTGCTGATTGTAAAAGCTGTACCCAACACCACATTGGCGGTCTTGCGCGCCACACCGTCTAGTTCTATCAGGTCTTCCATTCGCCTAGGAACCTCACCATCAAACTCCTCAACCATTTTTTTGGCGGCTCCAATGAGATTTTTCGCTTTGTTTCGGAAAAAACCGGTGCTGCGAATCAACTCTTGCAACTCGTTTTCATCGGCTTGTGCCAATGCTCCTGCGTTCGGATAACGCCTGAAAACCTGGGGCGTGACCATATTCACGCGCACATCCGTACATTGAGCCGAGAGAACGGTAGCCACCAAGAGTTGATACGGATTTTCGTGATGGAGCGCGCAGGTAGCCTCGGGATATTCATTATCTAGCCGCCTCAAAATCTCAGCAATTCGCTGCTCTTCCTTCTCTTCCCTCTTTGTGGACGTTTTTCGAGCACACACAGACAGCACTCATCATACCATCCGATGATGAAGCGAAACCAATGGGTTCACAATTCATCTATTCAATTTGGAGCCATGAGAAAACCGAAAGTGATTACACTCCTCATTGTGCTAGGGGCCTTGTTTCTTCCCCTCTTTGATTTCAGCACCCAGGCTACGCTGAAATACAAGAAGGAAACAGGAAAGAAGTGCACTTTTTGCCATACGCGTGTTCCGGAACCTGAAGACCGCGATCCTCAATTAAACGAAGAGGGCAAAAGGTTCAAAGAAAACGGCTACAAGCTGACCCGCAAGCATAAAGACACGGCCCCCTGACCCCCAAGCGAGCCGGCGGTTCGCCCCTACCAGGCCGGCGCTTTCGCCGCTTCGTGACGAGAACCTATGAATAATCCGGGCTAGTTGCGCCACCAGCAGAACTGGATCATTCAGGAAGAAACTTTTGTTAAGTTTCAGGTCAGAGCTTTTTCTGGAGGACGACGTCTCTCGGAGTCTCTCTTGGGGCCTTTTGGGTTGAGGAGTGGGAACGTCTGCCAAAACCAAAGACAAGCCCAAAAACAGCAATTGCCAGCACTGCTCCAGCCAATAGGGATACCGGTGAGATGGAGTGACGCAAACGAACCAGCAACTCTCCAGGTTTGAGCGTAAAGTCCTGGGAACCCAGAAAAATTTTTCTTCCATCCGAATTGACCAAATAAGCGATGAGCGAGACCCGCTCCGGCTGAGAGATTTCCCCCTGAAACAACCAGAGCCATTCCACGCTCTCTCTGGAGCCAACATCTTGAATCGCCTCCGTGTTCAATAGCACCATCTTTAAGTTGTCAGAACTGGATTGCCAAGTTGTTTCGATTTTGAATTTCTCCCCCAGAACTTCATATAGTTTTCGTTCTTCTGCGGAAAATTTCACCGTATCGGGTGAGTCAACAAAAAAACGCACCCGATAAGTCTTCCCTGGATACTCAGGGACCTCTATTTCGAATGTACCCACTCTCTTCGTGAGCAGATAGAGAACGGCCATCTGGAACGCACCTTGCTCCCGCTTTTCCAGTTTCCTTTCCAAACGCAGAGAGCTGCTGAGGAGAGCGGTATTTTCGAGAGCTTCTTTCTCCCGTTTAGTTTCGATGTAGCCGGCTTCAAGACCCTTTCTGTTTGAGGTTAGAGTGCGAAAGTCCTCCCACAATCTTTCCTTCTCACCCTGAGTCTTTTTTAAATCTTCCGAGAGTTTTTCGTTCCTCTTTTTTAGGTCTTCCAATTGCTTATTGGCATCGTCAAGCTTTCGGGAAAAGTTAATTCGATCCTGCCTGAGTGAATTGATAGAGTTGTTTAAAACTTGGACTTGCTTCCCGAGACTCTCGGTCGAAGCTTCTTTCAAATTCAGATTCTCGACTAATTTCTTGATTTGGTGCTCGTAGTCCCCGCTGCTGCTGCGAAGTTGATCAATCTGTTGCCGAAGAGACTTAACCTCTTCCGAAAGCTCATCCCGCTCCGCTCGCAGCCCGCCCAATCCTGTCTCCGCCCTGTTCAGGTCCCGCTTGAGACGACCCAGCTGCGCCTGCACCTGTTCGCGGGTCTTCATTTCCTCCCGCAGAGCCTGTTCAACCTTTTGAAGCCCACTCTTAGCCTCATTGGCTTCGTCTTTCAACAAGCGATAATCGGGCATTTTTTCACCGAGAGTTCTAACGACAAAGTCTATGGAGGTATTGCTTGAACGAGCGAGATGCTGAACTAACTGCTCGAATTCGGTCTTGATAAACTTCTCTTTCGCAGAATCAATGTCTGTATAGGAAAGCCCCTCAGTCAATGTGGCCTCTAGAGCCGCATCGAAAGACGCTCGTTGGGGAAAACC
>JALLOM010000206.1 GCA_027717865.1 Acidobacteria bacterium AH-259-O06
GAGGACTGGGATACAATTTGCCAAGTGGGAATAGTAGATGACTTCCGAGACCGAGAGTTTCCTCGCTGACACAGTCTTTCTCCTGGGGGCGGGAGCGTCGACTGTGGCTAGCGTGCCAGCTCTTGGCGACTTGAAGAAGCTAGTTGTAGGTTCCCTGGCACAACGTCTTCCTGCACTTGCCGAAAAGTTCAGCATAGTCAACGACCATTTGCGGAATAAACTTTGGGAAGAAGAGGAGCCAGACATTGAGCAAATCCTACATGTCATCGACGGGCTGTTACTCGCAAATCTGGAGCTGGGTGCTGTTGGTCTCCGCGATTTGGCAGTGCTTGAATATGAAATCAGGCGAAGCATTTGGGCAGCACTTAAAGATCACGGAGAGCTCCACAATCTAGAGCCTTTCAAAAGGTTCGTTGGTAAAGCGGGCTTGGATGTCTTTTCCCTGAACAACGATGTAGTTATTGAGGATTGGTGCGATTACACAGGGATTCCTGTCTTCGCAGGCTTTGATCAGCAGGGTTACTGGATGCCCGATGGATATGAAACAGCAAAGGGCTCGCTCAGACTTTACAAGCTCCATGGGTCCGTAGATTGGACATATAGACTCGGCACACGCCTGCGTCGAATCAATCTGCACGCAATTACGGAGAAACCTGATGGTACAAAGGTGCTCAGAAGTCCAGTTGGCGATTTGTCTCTGGTTTTTCCGTCGCAGAACAAGGTAATTGCTGATGGTCCTCTCCTCGGCCTACATGTGCGATTCCGAGAGCGTTTAAGAAAAGCTCGCGTTCTGGTCGTAGTAGGTTGTCGCCTGGGTGACGAGCACATCTTTCGAGCAATTCATGATAACCTAGTGGGAAACGAGTCGCTTCGAGTTGTGATTGTTAGTCCCCACGCGTTCGAAACAGTAGATCGACTAGCATTCAGGAAAGCTCCGTCGCGCATCAAGTCCAGGATTGACGCCCTTCCGCTCCCGTTCGAGGACGCCCTTAAGGGATCTCTTTTTGAATTCTGCAAACTAGTAGCAGGCTCTAAGATCTCTCTAGCGGGCTCTATTCGTCGCGCAATTTTTGATCTTCCGGCTCCCGAGGCAGTTGAGAACTGCACCAATTTCGCAGATATACTGCAGTCAGGGAAATGTACGGATAGCCAGTCAGAAGTGGAGATCTTAATCAAAGTATTAGACGATTGCTCGCGCCTGCACAATTTGGAGTGGCCGAGACAAAGGTATCAGAAAATCCTGGGTGACGTTGCTGGCTCTGGGCCTGCGGATTTATTTTGCTTGGGACTTGCAGATGCCTTGCGACGTGCTCGTCGCGAATGTGAGAGCAGTTTCTTTTACTCGTGTATAGGAATTGCGGTCGAGGATTCGAGGTTGTACGCATTAGGTGGATCACCTCAGCGGGTGTGTTGGATAAAGGAGGATTGGACTTTTAAGGCGATAGGGCCAAGACTCCGGGACGCCTACGGTCTCGAGGTCGTTGGTAATAAAGCTTTTGTCATTGAGAGACGCAGGCTGGGGATTGAAGGTTTGGGATCATTGAGGTGCATCGACTTGGAAACCGGCCGTTCATCTTATATTTGTCCACGGTTGACAGATTTGGCGTGGCGCTCCTTCCGTGATCTTTGGCGACGAAAGAGGGGAATCTCAACGTCTCAGGAAACACAGATTGGTGGGTACCTTTCCTACCCTACAGCAGTTCACAAGCTCGACTCCAGCCGGCTTTTGGTAGTAGAGTCACGGCGAATTGTTGTTGTCAGCTCTCGGATCGGAGGAGCTGAAAGGTACTCAGAGGCAACCTTCATGAACCTAGCGGACTGCACCGTGCTGGACAATGAAAACGTCCTGCTTCTTGAAGGCGGAACTCAGGGGCACGGACGTATCTTAAGACTTGCCCTTAGGGACATGACACAACAGTGTCTCGCTGATAACGTCAGGGGCGTCGCTGGCATTGCTGTGGACAGGGTGCGAGAATATTTGCTTTTGACGATTGGGTCTGAACGGCCTCACGGGAAAATTGTTCAGATCCCTTGGAGCTCAGTGGGTGGTTTGGATTTGTCAAGAAAGCGCGTAGTAGTTGAAGATCTGCACGTCCCAAGATATTTGGTCCAAGCAACAGACACAGTGTGGTACTGCTCGACAGCTAGCGGACCGATTAGATTTTCTATATAGGGCAGGGGAACAAGTAGTTTCTAACCATTTGAGTGCTATGATTTGCCCAGCCTTGAGCTGAAGAATAAACGAGACTATTTCGTTCAGAGTCATTTCGTTTGAAAAAATTGCAGTGGCTATTTCCTGGCTTGACCAATTTCTTGCCGACTTTTAGCTTTGTACTTTCTCAGCCCTCTTCCTCTCCGTCCAGTACTTTTTCATGCGCTCACTGCGTGCCTCGCGTTGAGCTGCGGTTAGTTTTGGGCGGCGACGTGTTTTGTTTGTTAGCCTGGGTATCTGATGTATTAGCGGTTGTAACTCCCTGCGATGCTGGAGACCCGATTCGGTCTCTTGGTTCATCACAAGGGTGAATGCAGCGGGTTAAGTTGATTAGCGGGCATAAGGCCCAAAACACGGAACCGGTCTCAAGTGAAGAATGAAAACCACAAATCCAGAACAGGAATCTACTAAAGACTGTGATCAGGATTTTACCTGAATGGTTGAGATGGCTGAAAGAACTGTACATAGCTGATACACGGTGAATGGGCTTGCAGCACCGAGCAGCTTCCCGTCAATCCTTAATGTCCGCGTACTCGTCCGCACCCAGAAAGTGAAGTGAGACGTAAGGCTCGTCTCCCACTACCCAACTGTCGTGACCCGGCGGGACGTAAAAGAGGTCACCGGGGCCTATTTCCACCTCTGTCCCGTCATCCATCGCGACCACCGCGTGACCCGATAGTACCAGACCTACGTGCTCTACTGCACAACTGTCAGCGCCGACTCTGGGTCCCACATGTTCCGACCATTTCCAGCCCGGCTCGTAGCTGGCTCTTCCCACTGTGACGCCCCCAGTCGTCAATAGCTCAAACTTTCCCTTTTGGAATGTTCGAGTCTCATCAGGAGAGTCAAAGCGCCTAATCTCGAGTTTCACCAGGGACCTCCCTTCAATTGATGTTGTATCAACTTATTGCTACCAGATCGCTTACCAGCGACTTCCTTTTCCGATCTGAACGGATATTGTACAAGGTGTCCGTCATCATGCAAGGTATCCGAGAGAACGGTTTCAGCCTGCGAAAGCGCAAACTATATAAACCTCCTCGTGCTCCTTCCTTTCAGAAAGCTAGAGGAGGGATGCACATGGCAAAAGATAACAGGTTTAAAGTTCTCAACGAAATTCCAAAGGATGTAAAAGGTGCTTTTGGCGGCATGCACCCAGACACCAAGAAGATAATTCAACAGATTAAGAGCACGAAGGGCAAAGTTTTAGCATGCAGATTCAAGAATGCCAAAGAAGCGAAGAATAGGATGCAGGCATTAAGACGTGCCAAGGCTAAAGGTTACATCAGTTACAAGGAAGCTCGACGTAAGGCTAATATGGTTTATTTTAAGCTGCGGTAAGACGGACCCTTTGGCCTTATTCATTGTCCTTGTTGCTAGCCCATTTTCTCTTGAGTTGTTGCAGTTTTCTTAATACTTGCCCTTTTGCTTTATCGGTGAATTCCTCAGTTATGAACGTCCCTCTCCATGAGTCAAGAAAGCTGGGATGCGATATGTCAGCTATTGCAAGTTTTAGCTTCTCACTCAAGATTTCCGGCTCCTTGACCACTTCCTTGGCTCTCGCGATGAGTTGTTGAAATTCAGGTAGATCTTTTTTCCAAACCAGAGCTGCAATGTCTCTCACATCACTTGCCCGGCCAGATAAAAGCTTAAGCAAGAAATAGTCCTGATAGGAGGGTACTCGAATCGGCAACTGCTCCCTTCCTATTTGTATTGTGGACTCAACACTCTCCGAAATGAATCTTTCATCGATCAGGAAAGCTTCTCCGCTTCTTCCCAGGATTTCGCCTTCCATAAAGTCCAGCGCGATTTTGATCTTTCTCTTTCCTGCCTGAACCAGTTCAATCATCCTCAGATAGCCAAAACTCTTGGATTTCTTCTTGGCCTCAACGCCTAAACCAGGAAACCATTTTTCAATTCTGTCAATCGTCCAAGCTCTACTCTTCTTCACAGCAAAGTCGCAGTCTCTTGAATATCTTGCAAACGGAACATAATCTCGAAGCGCATAGCCTCCGATCATAATTATTGCTGGCTTTTTGTAGTTATTGGATTTTTCTCGTAGCCGCTTGACCAGCTCAGCAATCCTCTGCTCTCTGCGCTCCATCAACTCGATCTGCTTAGCCAAGCTCTACCACCTTTTCAGCAGCTTCCTCGACCTGCCTTTTCACGAAAGCATCAGCAATCTTGGCACGTCTCGAAACATATAAATCAGGAGCAGTCTCGCGGTTGATCAAAGAAACTCCTAACTTCAAGACTTGGCCAACTCTTACATTGGTTCCTGGAATTCTTTCCCAGTAGTGCTCTGAAATTCTTTTCCAGTCCACGTTCTCATAGTTTTCGTACAAGGCAGAAAAGGCGTCGGCAAAAGCCCACTCCTTCAAACAATCCACGATGGTTTCTTCCAAGGATTCCACATAGAACTTGCCGATTTTTCGATAATCTCTCTTTTCAAAATCCCAGATCTCAACAGAAACATTCCATTCCTGGCTCTCAGCAAACTCTTCCAAGGCCCTGCCATAAGACCGGTTTTTTACAGCAATGGTGTAATGATCCCTGTGAATGAAATCGCCGTTCCAAACTGAAGCCGCAGTCTGTTTTTGTAAGACCTTGAAATGCTTGTCTTTTTCCAAGAAATCAAAGAAATCTTCGTACTTTACAGGGATCCAGTACCATCCCCAGGTTACTCGCTTAACTTGTTCCTGCTTGGCCAACAAACTCAAGAATTTCTTGGCGTTTTTCTCAACTTCTCTTGCCTCGCTCACGCTAACCAAGCTGCCTTTCCAGCTCTTCCCTAAGCTTTTCAAAAACTCTTCCAAGTATTTCATGTTCGTTCACCTTTAGTATTTATTTGGCAAGATAAGTATAAAAACTTTTCGTTCACCTTTTCAAGCTGTTTGGCAAGCGTTCCAAGGGCTCAAGAAAGCTCTGCTTTCACTCAGCCAATCTGGTAGTATCAGTCCGGCTTTTGTGCAATTCAGGCAGAAACAGAAAACCCCCTACTTTTCAAGGAGACACGCAATGCGCCCAAAGAAACCTCACGTCGCATCGCCTGACCAGGTCAGGATCACAAGAGAAGGAGAATATGCCATCATTGAATATGCTGACGAAACCGTATCAACCACTCACCTGAAAATCGGGCCTAAAGTTCAGAAGATGAGCGACAAAGAAATTCTGAATCTACACAATGAATTGATTCGCGCAAGAGAAAAGTTCGCTGCTGAATATGAGCACATTGCAGTGGAAGTTCCATTACACAGTCCTCAGCTGAAGTATTTCAAAGAAGGCGGTTACTGGACTCCGCGCGGTGGTGTATTAAGATGCATAATTGATCAAGGTGAAGACGGCGAGACCACTATCTGGATCGACGATAAGGAACTATCGCTTCAAGAGTTTGGCAAGGTTTTATCTGTTTATGCTGGCTGGGGCATGAGAATTATTTTTGTGCCTGATGACGAGATCCATCTAGAACCGACCGTTGAAGTCAGAGAGCCAGACTAGGACCATTGAATCCAGTTCTTTGTCTTCTGGTGGCTGGCGCATCGAGTTGCCAGGATTCTGAAAAAGAATTCCTTTAAACTCTAAACAATCGTGAAAAATCGTGACCCGAAAGAAAGCAAGGTCTATCTGGACTCCAATCAAATTTTCCGCGTCTTCGGACGTGAGGCAGAAACACTTTATCCGCAGTTTTGCTCCACCGCTCGGGAAAAAAATTGGAAGCTCCTGTTATCTGAGGTCTTAGTTGTTGAACAGCTCAAGGGACTGGATTCAGGCGCGCACACCGCAAATGTTCAAGAAGAGCTAAAGAGAATGGAAGTGTTAAGTCAAGCTTGGGTATGTCTGGGAAATATGGAACGCTACGAACTCAACAGTGCTTTCAAGAACTATCAGAGTGGTGAGAGTTATAAGAAGATAGATCCCATACGTACCTCCTACGCCGAAGTTGTTTACGAGGCGTTACAAGACCAAGAGCTATACAAGGCGATATCGGGCCTGACTCTGACAGAAGCTATTCTCCGGAGCTATGAAATTGGCACCCTGGCTGAGAGACACAAACATTGGGACAAGGAACTAAAGGAATCGAAAGTAGTAGCTGAAAAAATGCTTGCGAAAGAAGGTAGTAAGCAGAAAGCCCGTATGGATAGGAATTTCCTTTTTCGGACCGAATGTATTGTGGGGGAGAAAA